>JAAZAC010000117.1 GCA_012514545.1 Actinomycetales bacterium
ACCACGCTCACCGAGCTGAACATCACGATGATCGTGCTCTCGGTCATCCTCGTGGCGACGACCTCGCTCATCATCGGCTTCCAGCGCTCGAACGCCGAGAACATGTCGCGCCAGGAGCAGATCGACAGCGCCCGGTACGCCGCCGAGCGGATGTCGCGCAGCATCCGGGCGGCGGTCAAGCCGGCGCAGATCACGACGTCCTGCACGGGTGCGACCTGCCAGGACATCGTCTTCATGCTCGGCGAGGACTACCACGTGAAGTTCTACGCCAACCTCGACAACGAGGGCGGGAAGACCGGGCCGAGCCGGGTCGAGTACGTCATCGAGGACGGCAGCCTCAGGGAGATCGTCCAGGTCCCCGACTCGCCGACGCCGTCGGCCAGCGGGTTCCAGTACTGCGACTACAAGGCGGCCAGCGCGAGCCAGGCGTGCAAGGACCGGGTCGCCACGCGGCTGCTCGCGGAGGGGGTGCGCACCGACCTCGGCGTGCCCCTCTTCACGTACTGGACGCACGACGGCCACCGGCTCGACCCCGCGGCGTACGGCGGCACGCTCACGGGCGAGCAGATGCAGACGGTCGTGGCCGTCGAGGTGCACATCAACGTCCAGGCGCCGAACGCGACGCGGGCGGCGCCCACGGAGTACGTCCAGCGGATCATGCTCCCGAACGTCCAGGCGATCATCCGCCAGGAAGAGGAGGCGACGACCCCGTGAGCCACATCGGTAGGGGAGTGCTCCTTCGGTTCCGCGCGCCGGCGCGCCGCGACGACGACGGCGCCGCCCTGGTGCTCGTCGTCGGCTCGATGCTCGTCCTCGCGATGCTGGCGCTCACGGCGCTCGCGTACGCCATCGGGAGCCAGCGCTTCGCGCGGTACACGCAGGACTACACGTCCGGCATGGCCGCCGCGCAGTCCGGCATCGAGCACTACATCAGCCAGCTCAACCGCAACGACAGGTACTCGGACGAGATCGACTGCAGCAACCCCGCCCTCAAGGGCCCGATGCCGCCCTCGACCAACTCGTGCGGCTACACGATGTCGACCGAGCCCGGCTGGGCGCCCGTCGACCCGGCGAACACCGCGCCCGAGGCACCGCACTTCCATTACTCCGTGGACGCGTCGCGCAGCCGCTCGGAGGGCACCATCGTGCTCACGGTGACGGGGCGCGTGAACGGCGAGTACCGCACCGTCGAGGCCGTCGTCGGCAAGGGCGGCTCCACGGACTTCGTCTACTACACGGACTTCGAGTCGGCGGACCCGGCGAACGTCGAGGCGTACCCGAACGGCCCGTCCGACGACCGGTGCGGCCGCGGCGGCTACGAGAACGCGCAGTACTGGTGGGAGGGCCGGCGGAGCGCGAGCTGCCAGGAGATCACGTTCATCTCCGCCGACGTGCTCGACGGCGGCGTCTTCACGAACGACTCCGCGCTGAGCAGCGGCGCGCACTTCCAGGGCGGCTTCTTCACGGCCAACCCCAACTGCAAGAACGCGACGTCCAACCAGACCACGTGGCGTCAGTGCCTGCGGCAGGACGGCAAGAACAGCACCGCGAACTTCCACAACATCCGGCCGGCGTACTCCGACCCGCTCTACCTCGACGACACCTCGGCCGCATTCAAGGACCACCCGGGCTGCCACTACTTCGGCTCCACGCGCATCGTCTTCAACGCCAACGGCACGATGACGGTCTGGAACAAGACGAGCGTCAACGGGAACCGGGCGCCCGTGGCCGAGGCGGCCACCGGCCTGCCGACCCCGCAGTGCGGGACCCTCGAACAGCTCGACTCGAACGCCGGGGCGACGGTGCCGGTGCCGAACGAGATGGTCATCTACGTGGCCAACTCGAACACCTCGGACCGGCAGTGCAACTCCGGTGAGCTGGGCGGGCCGTCCGGGCGCACGCTGCCGCTCGGCACGTACGACTGGACCCGGCACACGGGCTCGAGCCCGTCGAGCACCTCGTACTCGTACGACTCGACGATGCGCAACGAGACCAAGCGGTGCGGCCGCGGCAACCTCTACGTCGAGGGCACGCTGAACGGCCGCGTCACGCTGGCGTCCGAGCAGTCGATCATCCTCGTCGGCGACCTCGTCCTCGAGGGCGGGCGCTTCGGGAACGACATGGTCGGCCTCGTCGCGACCGACACGGTCGAGGTCTTCCACCCGGTGCTGCAGGACTGGGCGTGGGTGCGCCGGAACAGCAACTGCGGGACCTCCGGCTCGACGTCCTACCGCTGGTGCCCGTCCGGGAACGAGTACGAGGTGAGCGGCTGGCCGCGGCGGTACCTCGACCCGACCACGGGCGGCTACTACCCGACGAAGGGCATCCAGATCGCCGGCTCGATCCAGACGCTCCAGCACTCCTTCTACGTGCAGCGGTACAAGTTCGGCGCGCACCAGGGGACGCTGTACGTGTACGGCTCGATCGCCCAGCGGTGGCGGGGCATCGTCGGCCAGAACGGCTCCGACGGCAGCCACGGCTACGACAAGCTGTACCAGTACGACCGCCGGCTCATCACGTCCGCGCCGCCGTACTTCCCCCGCTGGATCAACGCGCAGTGGTCGCTGCGGTACAGCGGCGAGATCGCGACGCCCCCCGAGCTGCGGACGTGACGCTCGCGCTCGTGGCGTCCGGCGTGCTCGGTCTGGTCGTCGGGTCGTTCCTCAACGTCGTCGTCCACCGGGTGCCCGCGGGCGCCTCGGTGGTGCGCCCGCCGAGCGCGTGTCCCCGGTGCGGGCACCGGATCCGCGCGCGGGACAACGTGCCCGTCGTGTCCTGGCTGGTGCTGCGCGGGCGGTGCCGCGACTGCGGCGCGCCGATCTCGGCGCGCTACCCGGTGGTGGAGCTCGCCTGCGGCCTGCTGTTCGTGGGCGTCGCCTGGCGGTTCCTCGCCGACGACGCCCCGTGGGCCCTGCCCGCGTACGCCTACCTCGCGGCGCTCGGGCTCGCCCTCGCGGTCATCGACCTGGACACCTCGCGCCTGCCGAACCGGCTCGTCCTGCCGGCGTACGGCGTGCTCCCGGCGCTGCTCGCGGTCGCGAGCTGGGGCGCCGGCGACTGGGGCGCCCTGCTGCGGGCCGCGATCGGCGGCGTCGGGCTCTACGGGCTGTACCTCCTCCTGCACCTCGCGTACCCGCGGGGGATGGGGTTCGGGGACGTCAAGCTCGCGGGCGTCCTCGGGGCGGGGCTCGCCTGGGTGGGCTGGGGCGCTTTCGCCGTCGGCGCGTTCGCCGCGTTCCTCCTCGGCGGGCTCGTCTCCGTCGCGCTCATGCTCGCCGGCCGGGCAGGCATGAAGTCGCGCATCCCGTTCGGCCCCTGGATGGTCCTGGGCGCGTTCCTCGGCGTGGCCGTGGGTGAGCCCCTCTGGGCGGCCTACCTCGGCGTCTTCGCCTAACCGCTCTCGCCCCGATCCCGTCGCATCCGGTGGCGGGCGGGGCTCAAGGGCGGGGCGCGGACTCCCGATAGCAGAAGCGGAAACAACACTGCGGGCGAAGGAGCGGTGGGTGGCCAACTCAGTCATCGGCCTCGACATCGGCACCACGCGTGTCCGGGCCGTCGAGGTCCAGCGGGGGCGTGGTGCCCCCACGGTGCAGCGCTACGGCGAGGTGCCGCTCCCGCTCGGCGCGGTCCGGGACGGCGAGGTCGTCGCGCCGGAGGTCGTGGTCCCGGCCCTGAAGCAGCTGTGGAGCCAGGGCAAGTTCAGCCAGCGCGAGGTCGTCATCGGCGTCGGCAACCAGCGCGTGATGGTGCGCAACCTCTCGCTGCCGTGGATGCCGATGGCCCACCTGCGCGCGTCGCTGCCCTTCCAGGTGCAGGACATCCTCCCCGTGCCGGTGGAGGACGCCCTCCTCGACTACTACCCGACGGAGGAGTCGAACGGCCCCGACGGGCGCCAGGTGCACGGCCTGCTCGTGGCGGCGACGCGTGACACGGTGCAGGCGAACCTCGCCGCGGCCGAGAGCGCGGGGCTGCGGCCGACGGTCGTCGACCTCAACGCGTTCGCCCTCTTCCGGGCGCACCTCGTCAGCGGCATCGCGGACCGGGTGGTCGCGCTCATCGACATCGGGGCCGCGAGCACCAACGTCATCGTGGCCGCGCACGGCGTGCCGCGGCTGGTCCGCACCCTGCCGACGGGCGGCCAGTACGTCTCGGACGCGGTGGCCGCCGCCATGAACGTCGCGGTCGTCGAGGCGGACGACATCAAGCGTCAGGTCGGCGTCGGGTTCGCCGTGCCGCGCGAGCTCGAGGCGGCCGCGGACGTCATCAACCACGTCAGCCAGAGCATGGTCGAGTCCATCCGCAACACGCTGGTGTACTACGCCAGCAACCACCCCGGGGAGCCGATCGAGATGGCCATCCTCACCGGCGGCGGGGCCTACCTCAACGGCCTCGGCCAGTACATCTCGAGCGCGACGCGGCTGCCGGTCGCCATGGCCGACCTCGTCGCCTCGGTCTCCGTGGCGCGGAGCGCCCCGCTCGGTAGGTTCCCGGGCGTCGAGTCGGCGATCGCCGTCCCGCTCGGCCTCGCGATGGCGGTGGCGGCATGAGCGTCAAGACGGCGCCCCCGAGCGACAGCGCCACGAGCGGGCGGGCCGACCTGGCGCGGCTCGGCGCCCCGCCGCTGCCGCAGGTCAACCTGCTCCCGCCCGAGGTCCGGGCGAGTCGGCAGCTCGGCCGCACGAAGGCCTGGCTCGGCGTGGGGATCCTCCTCGTCGTCCTGCTCATCGGCGGCGGCTACGTGCTCGCCGCGCTGGCGCGGGCCGACGCCGCGGCGGACCTCGCCGACGCGGAGGCCGAGTCGCAGCGGCTCCTCAGCGAGCAGGCGCAGTACGCCGAGGTGCCGCGGATCAGGGCCGAGATCGGTCGGGCCGAGCAGGCCCGCCTCATGGCCACCTCGACCGAGGTGTTCTGGACCGACTACGTGCGCGCGATCCAGGCCGTGCTGCCGGCGGACGTGCGCATCACCGAGCTCGTGACCGAGATGCCGGAGCCCGGGACGGAGGGCATGCCCTCCGGGAGCCCGCTGGACATGGCCAACATCGGCACCGTCTCGTTCATGGCCGAGTCGCAGACGCTCCCCGACATGGCGGCGTGGATGGACGGCCTCGACTCGATCCCCGGCTTCGGCAGCGCGACCTACTCCACGGCGACCCTCATCGACCGCGACGGGCTCGTCGTGTACGAGATCGCTGTCGAGGTCCGGGTGGACGAGCGGGTGTTCGCCGGGCGGTTCCTCGAGGCGCCCGACGAGGCCGGCGACGGCCAGTCCGACGAGAACGAGGCGGGGGACGAGTGATGGGACGGTCGAAGACTGCCGCATGGGTGGCCGGCACCCTCGTGCTCGCCCTCGTCCTGGTCGCGGGCGCGTGGTTCCTCCTCATCCAGCCCCTCATGACCGAGACGACGGAGATGCAGGACCAGGCCGAGGCCGAGTGGCTGCGGGTCGACCAGCTCGAGATCACCCTCGCCGGGCTGAAGCGGGACTTCGAGAACATCGACGAGCTCCGCGAGGAGCTCGCCGGCCTCGAGGCGCAGCTGCCGGGCTCGATCGAGATCACCGACGTCGTGCGCCAGCTCAACGCCCAGGCGACCGAGGCGGGCATCATCATCACCGGCTCGGCCACGTCGACGGCCGTCGACGTGACCCCGGCCGAGGAGGCGCCCGCCGCGCCGCCCGCCGACGGCGAGACCACCGACGAGGGCGGGGACACGTCGGACGACGGCGCGATCGCCGACTCCGCCGGTGGCGCCGCAGCGCCGCCGCCGACGACGACGGCGTACCTCTACGCCGTGCCGATCGAGCTCACCACCCTGGGCTCCTACGAGGGCACCCTGGCGTTCCTGGAGCGCCTCCAGGAGAGCGAGCGGATCGTCGTCGTCGGCAAGGTGCAGATGACCGCGCTCGACCCGGCCCCGGCCGAGGGCGGGCGTCCCGCGGTCCTCGCCGGATTCGTCGAGTCCCGGCTGACCACGTGGGTGTTCGTGCTGCTCTCGCCGGACGGCGGCGTCGAGGTCGTGGAGCCCCCGGAGGGCGATGACACCCCGCAGCTGCCGGCCCCGTCGGGCGAGAAGAACCCGTTCCTGCCGTAGCGGCCTGAGGGCGTCCGCAAGGCCCGTGCTCCCCGGCCCCCGTCCGTCGCCCGGACGGGGGCCGGGTGACGTGCGCCCCCGTGGAAGGATGGCGTCATGCTGCGCTGGCTGACCGCGGGGGAGTCGCACGGTCCGGCGCTCGTCGGCGTCCTCGAGGGGCTGCCCGCCGGCGTGCGGGTCACGACCGCCGACGTCGCGGCCGCGCTCGCCCGGCGCCGCCTCGGCTACGGCCGCGGCGCGCGCATGACCTTCGAGCAGGACAAGGTGCGGATCCTCGGCGGCGTCCGCCACGGGCTCACGCAGGGCGGCCCGGTCGCCGTCGAGATCGCCAACTCGGAGTGGCCGAAGTGGGAGGACGTGATGTCCGCCGACCCGGTGCCCGCCGAGGCGCTCCTCGTCGACGCGGGCACGGGCGACCCCCGCGAGGTCGCGCGCAACCGCCCGCTCACCCGGCCGCGCCCGGGCCACGCCGACCTCGTCGGCATGCGCAAGTACGGCTTCACCGACGCGCGCCCGGTGCTCGAGCGCGCCTCGGCACGGGAGACCGCCGCGCGCGTGGCGCTCGGCCGGTTCGGCGCGGCGTTCCTCGAGCAGGCCGCGGGCGTGCGGCTCGTCTCCCACGTCGTCGCCATCGGGCCGGTCGCCGTGCCCGACGACGCGGTCCTCCCGACGCCGGACGACGTCGCCGCCCTGGACGACGACCCCGTGCGGTGCTTCCACGCGGAGAGCTCCGCCGCGATGGTCGCGGAGATCGACGAGTGCCACAAGGCCGGCGACACCCTCGGCGGCGTCGTCGAGGTCCTCGCGTACGGCGTGCCCACGGGCCTCGGCAGCTACGTGCACTGGGACCGGCGCCTGGACGCCCGCCTCGGCGCCGCGATCCTGGGCATCCAGGCCGTCAAGGGCGTGGAGGTCGGCGACGGGTTCCGCACCGCCGCCCGGCGCGGCTCGGAGGCGCACGACGAGATCGAGCGCGACCCGGCGTCGGGCCACATCCGGCGGCGCACGAACCGCGCCGGCGGGCTCGAGGGCGGCGTGACCAACGGCGAGGTGCTCCGCGTCCGGGCGGCGATGAAGCCCATCTCCACGGTGCCGCGCGCGCTCGCCACCGTCGACGTCGCGACGGGGGAGCCCGCGCGCGCGATCCACCAGCGCTCGGACGTCTGCGCGGTCCCGCCGGCCGCCGTCGTCGCCGAGGCGATGGTGGCGCTCGTGCTGGCGGACGCGGTGCTGGAGAAGTTCGGGGGCGACTCCGTGGCGGAGGTCGCCCGCAACCTCGAGGCGTACCTCGAGGCGGTCCCGCCGCTGCAGCGGTGAGCGCGGCCGTGGTGCGTCCGCGCGTCGTCCTCGTCGGCCCGCCCGGGGCGGGCAAGTCCAGCGTGGCGCGCGAGCTCGGCCGGCTCCTCGGCGCGGCCGTGCGGGACACGGACGCCGACGTCGAGGCCGCCGCGGGCCGGGCGATCGCCGACATCTTCGTCGAGGACGGCGAGCCGGCCTTCCGGGAGCTCGAGCGCGCGGCGGTGCTGTCCGCCCTCGCCGAGCACGACGGCGTCCTGGCGCTCGGCGGGGGCGCGGTGCTCGACCCGGACGCACGGGCGGCGCTCGACGCGTACCGCGCGGCCGGCGGCGTCGTGGTGTTCCTCGACGTCTCGCTGCAGGCCGCCGCGCCGCGCGTCGGGCTCAACAGGTCGCGGCCGCTCCTGCTGGGCAACCCGCGCGCGCAGTGGAAGGCGCTCATGGAGGCGCGACGCCCGGTCTACGAGGCCGTGAGCACGCACACCGTGCTCACGGACGACCTCACGCCGGCCCAGGTGGCCGACGTCGTCGCGGCCGCGCTGGGGGAGGGGACGGATGGCTGACGCACCGACACGGATCGCCGTCGGGGGCGAGCACCCCTACGACGTCGTCGTGGGCCACCACCTGCTGGGCGAGCTGCCCGGGCTGCTCGGGGACCGCGTGCGCAAGGTGCTCGTGGTGCACCCCCGGGTGCTCGCGGCGTCGGCGGAGGCGATCCGGGACGACCTCGAGCGCGAGGGGTACCGCGCCTACCTCGCCGAGGTGCCGGACGCCGAGGACGCGAAGACGGCGCAGGTCGCGGCGTTCTGCTGGCACGTGCTCGGCCAGGCGGACTTCACGCGCACGGACGCCGTGGTGGGCCTGGGCGGCGGCGCGACGACGGACCTCGCCGGGTTCGTCGCGTCGACGTGGCTGCGGGGGATCCGCGTCGTGCAGGTGCCGACGACCGTCGTCGGGATGGTCGACGCGGCGATCGGCGGCAAGACGGGGATCAACACCGAGGAGGGCAAGAACCTCGTCGGGTCGTTCTGGCCGCCGGCGGGCGTGCTGTGCGACCTCGCGGTGCTCGACACGCTGCCGGTGCACGAGCGGGTCGCGGGGCTCGCGGAGGTGGTCAAGCACGGCTTCATCGCCGACGAGCGGACGCTGGAGCTCGTCGAGTCCGACCCGGCCGCGCTCACCGGGCCGCGCGTGACGGACCCCGGCCTGCTCCGCGAGCTCGTGGAGCGGTCCGTGCGCGTGAAGGCCGAGGTCGTCACCGCGGACCTGCGCGAGGCGTTCGCGCGCGAGGTCCTCAACTACGGGCACACGCTGGGGCACGCGATCGAGCAGGTCGAGCGGTACCGGTGGCGGCACGGCGCGGCCGTGGCGGTGGGCATGGTGTTCGCCGCGGAGCTGGCGCGCCTCGCGGGGCGGCTCGACGACGACGTCGTGGCCCGGCACCGGCGCGTGCTCGAGGCGCTCGGGCTGCCGACGACGTACCGCGCGGACCGCTGGGAGCAGCTGCTCGCGGCGATGCGGCGCGACAAGAAGGCGCGCGGCGACCTCCTGCGGTTCGTCGTGCTCGAGGACGTCGGGCGGCCGGTGCGGCTCGAGGGGCCCGACCCCGCGCTGCTGGCGGCCGCGTACGCGGAGATCGCCCGGGAGCCGTCCTCGGGCGCGGGGGTACCCGTCCGAGGCGGCGGGCGCCACTAGCCTTGCCGCATGACGCGCGTGCTGGTCCTCAACGGCCCGAACCTGGGGCGCCTCGGGGTGCGCGAGCCGGACGTGTACGGCGCCGCCTCGCTCGCCGACCTGACGGAGGCCGTGCGCGGCTGGGGGGCCGAGCTCGGGCTCGAGGCGGACGTGCGGCAGACGGACGACGAGGCCGAGCTCATCGGCTGGCTGCACGAGGCGGTCGACGCGCGGCTGCCGGTGGTGCTCAACCCGGCGGCGTTCACGCACTACTCGTACGCGCTGCGCGACGCGGCGGCGCAGGTCACGGGCGCGGGGCTGGTGCTCGTCGAGGTGCACCTGTCGAACCCGCTCGCGCGCGAGGCATTCCGCCGGCACAGCGCCGTGGGCCCCGTGGCGACGGGCACGATCGCGGGGTTCGGCTTCGAGTCGTACCACCTGGCGCTCCGCGCGGTGGCGGCGCGCCTGCCCTGACCGGGCGCGCGGGCGTGGGGGAGCACGGGCGCTACACAGGCTCTGGACCTTGTTGTGTGACGAACAAGGGGCTAACCTTGTCGGGTGATCGTGCTCACGGTGGACCAGGAGGCGAGCCGGCGCGTCGGCGACCGCGTCGACGCCCTGCTCGCGGACCTCGCGCCGCTGCGGGACCGGCCCGGCGTCGTGCGGCCCTTCGAGCGCACCGTGGGTGACGAGGTCCAGGCGGTGCTGGACGACGGCGAGGTGGCCGTCGACGTCGCCCTCGGCCTGCTGCGCCGGGGCGGGTGGAGCGTCGGGCTCGGGGCGGGCCCCGTGGACGAGCCCCTGCCCGCGAGCGCGCGCGCCGGGGGCGGGCCCGCGTTCGTGCGTGCCCGGGACGCCGTGGAGCGGGCGAAGACCCGCACCCGCCCCGTCCCCGTGGCGGTGACCACCGGCGCCGACGACCGCGGTCGCGGTTGCGAGGCGGTGCTCACCCTGCTCGGCTCGGTGCTGGCGCGCCGGACGCCCGCGGGGTGGGCCGTCGTCGACGCGCTGGCCGCGCTCGGCCCGGGCGCGACCCAGGAGGACGTGGCGCGCCGGCTCGGCGTGACCCAGCAGGCGGTGAGCCAGCGGCTGCGCACAGCGATGTGGGCGGAGGAGGCGGCCGTGCGCCCCGTGGTGGCGCGGCTGCTCGAGGAGGGGGACCGATGAACGACTGGCTCGTGGCGCTCGTCGTCGTGCTCGCGATGGCGGCGAGCACGCTCGGCGGGTGGCCGCTCACGGCGGGCGTCCTGCGCCTCGCCCAGCGCTCGGCCGACGCCGGACCGCCGGGCGAGGGGGCGGCGTCGGCGACCGAGGGGACGTCGTCGGAGGCGGTCGACGGGGACGACGGGCCGGCCGGCGCGCGGGCCCGGGCGGTCCTGCGCGGCGGCACGTGGATCGGGCTGCTCGAGCGGGCCGCGGTCACGGGCGCGGTGCTCGTCGGCTACCCGGCGGCCGTCGCGTTCGTCGTCGCGGTCAAGGGGCTGGGTCGCTACCCCGAGCTGCGGGAGCACCCGGTCGCGTCCGAGCGGTTCGTCATCGGCACACTGGCCTCGCTCCTCTGGGCGGGCGCCGTCGGCGTCCTGGGGGCCGCCCTCGTGCGCTGAGGCGCGAGGGCCGGCCGCTAGACTCGACCGGCGGCCCCACGGCCCCGCCGGGCCCTCGCCCCGGTCCTCACGACGACAGGAAGACCCCCACACGTGGCGACGACCAACGACCTCAAGAACGGCATGGTGCTCAACCTCGACGGCCAGCTCTGGACCGTCGTGGAGTTCCAGCACGTCAAGCCCGGCAAGGGCGGCGCGTTCGTGCGCACCAAGCTGAAGAACGTGCTCAGCGGCAAGGTGCTCGACCGCACGTTCAACGCGGGCACGAAGGTCGAGACCGCCACGGTCGACCGCCGCGAGATGCAGTACCTGTACAAGGACGGCGACGACTACGTGTTCATGGACCCGGACACCTACGACCAGGTCCACATCTCCTCGACGGTGGTCGGCGACGCCGCGAAGTACCTCCTCGAGAACCAGACCGCGACCGTCGCGCGGCACGAGGGCGAGCCCCTGTACATCGAGCTGCCGGCGTCCGTGGTGCTCGAGATCACCTACACCGAGCCCGGCCTGCAGGGCGACCGCTCGACCGGCGGCACGAAGCCGGCGACGCTCGAGACGGGCACGGAGATCCAGGTGCCGCTCTTCCTCGAGGCCGGCACCAAGGTGCGCGTGGACACCCGGGACGGCTCGTACCTCGGTCGCGCGAACGACTGACGTGGCCGCCCGCAGCAAGGCCCGCAAGCGGGCGCTCGACGTCCTCTTCGAGGCCGACCAGCGCGGGCGCCCGCCGCTCGAGGTCCTCGCCGAGCGGCTCGAGCAGCCGGGGACGCAGGCGGCGCTGCCGCAGTACGCCGTCGACCTCGTGGAGGGGGTCGTCGCCCGCCTGGACCGCGTGGACGAGGTGATCAGCACCTACTCGCGCGGCTGGGCGCTCGAGCGCATGCCCGCGGTCGACCGTGCGGTGCTGCGCTTGGGCACCTACGAGATCCTCTACGCGGACGACGTGCCCGACGCCGTCGCGGTGGACGAGGCCGTCGAGCTCGCCCGGGCGCTGTCCACCGACGACTCGCCGGCGTTCGTCAACGGCCTGCTGGGCCGCGTGGTGCAGGACAAGGCGACGCTGCTGGCCTGAGCACCGGCCGGCGTCGTACGAGGCCGGGGAGCGGCCCCGCGCGTCTCAGGCCGTCGCGGCGGGCGCGAGGCGCTGGACGGGGACCGCGGCGGTGGGGCGCCCGACGAGGCGCGGGGCGGGCCGCCGGCCGCGGATCGGCAGGGTCGGTGCGGGGCGGCCGAGCATGAAGCCCTGCACGACACCGACGCCCATCCCGACGAGCGTGGTGAGCTCCTCGGCGCGCTCGACGCCCTCGGCGACGACCTCGAGCCCGTGCGCGCGGGCGACGGCGAGCACGGCCCGCAGCACCGCGTCGCCCTCCGGCGTCCCGGACGCGCGGACGAACGCCTGGTCGACCTTGATGACGTGCACCGGCAGGTCGCCGAGCCGGGCGAGCGAGTTGTACCCGGTGCCGAAGTCGTCGAGGGCGATCCGCACGCCGCGCGCGGCCAGCGTGGCGAGCGCCTCGCGGGCGTGGGCCTGGTCGTGCAGGAGGGCGCTCTCCGTGACCTCGATCGTCAGGCGGTGCCACGCGCCAGGGCCCCACGACTGCTCGACCTGGCGCACGAAGTCGGCCTCGTCGAGCTGGCGCGCGGAGACGTTGACGGCGACCGGCAGCTCGTAGCGCTCGGACGCCTCGCGGGCCGCGGTGAAGACCTGGCGCCCGATCTCGACGATGAGCCCCGTCTCCTCGGCGAGCGGCAGCCACTCCTTCGGCAGGACGAGCTCGCCGTGCCGGCGCCAGCGCGCGAGGGCCTCGAGCGCGACGACCTCGAGGGTCTCGGAGTCCGTGAGCGGCTGGAAGTGCACGACGATGTCGCCCGCGCCGATGGCGGCCTCGAGCTCGCGGCGCATGGTCGTCCGGGCGACGAACTCGGCGCGCAGCGCCTCGTCGTAGAACGCGGCGCCGCGCCCGGTGCGCTGGGCGGCCTGCATCGCGAGGTCCGCGCCGCGCACGAGCCCGTCGACGTCGCGCACCTCGCCGGGCCGCCACGCGGCCACGCCGACGGACAGCGGCGTCGCGGGGGAGCGGTGGGTGAGGTGCTCGAACCGCTGGTGGACGCGCCGCGCGAGCGCGAGCAGCTCGGTGTCGCCGGGGGCGCGCTCGATGACGGCCACGAAGTCGTCGCCGCCGTGGCGGGCGACGAAGGCTCCGTCGCCGAGGACCTCGCGCAGCTGGGCGGCGACGCGCTGCAGGAGCCGGTCGCCCCACTCGCGGCCGCGCAGGTCGTTCGCATGCCGGAAGCCGGAGAGCCCGCAGAAGAGGACGGCGACCCGCGTGCTCTCGACCTCCGCCTTGCCGAGGACCGCGGCGAGGTGCTTGTCGAGCGCCGGCCGGTTGTGCAGGCCGGTGAGCGCGTCGGTGTAGGCGGCGCGGCGGAGCTTGGTGGTCAGCGTGTGGCGCTCGGCGGCGTTGGAGACGACGCGGGCGAGGTCGCGCAGGAACGACTGCTCGTCGGGCAGGAGCGCGTGGCCGTCGGCGGAGTAGAACTCCGTGACGAACCGGTCGCGGGACAGCGGGCGGAGCGTGCCCTGGATCGAGGGGTCGCCCAGGAGCTCGCGGCACCTGTCGCGCGCGGTGAGCAGGAGGTCGTCGGGCGTCCGCACGAGCCACGCGGCGTTGGAGACGTGGGCGATCGCGTCGCGCATCCGGGCGCGGCGGTCGGCGGCCCGGCGGACGGCGCGGACGCGGGCCGCGGCGAGCACCTCGAGCCCCGCGACGAGCGGGAGCACCCACAGGCCGCGCAGCAGCTCGGCCGCGCTCGTCGACGGCGCCACGGCGCCCGCGACGAGCGTCACCATGGCGAGGACGGCGCAGGCGGCGACGACGGTGCCCGCCGTCGTGACCTCGAGCCCGCGGACGGCCCGCAGCACGTAGGCGCCCACGAGGACCACCGGCACGAGCTCGACGATCGGCACGAGCGCCCCGTGCACGGGCAGGCCGTCGGGGCCGAAACCGGCGTGCAGCAGCGGCGTCGTCCACCACAGGGCGGCGGCCGCGGCGAACCAGGAGACGAGCAGGGTCACGGGCAGGCGCGCGGCCGGGCCGCACGCGTAGGCCTGGACCGCGGGGAGGGCGAGGACGACGGCGGCGCCGAACGCGCAGAACCGCGCGAAGAGGATCGCGCCGCCCACGGGGCCCGGCGGGGCCACCCCCACGAGGCCGTTGAGCAGGCAGACCGCGGCGAGCGCGAGCGACCAGGTGGCGCTCCAGCGCACGCCGCTGCGGCGGAGCTCGCCACGCCACGAGCCCGCCTCCACGGCGACAAGGCCCACGACGACGCCGGCGACGACGCACTGGACGACCGTGAGCCACGATGGACCGGATCCACCCACGTGGGGACTATCGGCGCCACGGGGGCGGGACATGAGCGCTCTTCATCCATCGTTTCGATCATGTGAACGCCCGCCGGCCCGCGCGCCCGGTCCGCACGAGGCCGCGCGCGGACCCGTGCGGGGCCCGCCCGACGGCGGCCGGCCGCCTCAGGCGTCGGCGGCCACGTGCCCGAAGCGGTGCCGGGTGCGGCTCACCGACTGCTCGCGCAGCACCGTCAACAGCTCGCGCCGCCCGCTCGCGAGCACCGGCCCGTCGAGGAGGGTGACCTCGCCCACGCGGCGGCGGGCGGCGGCCGCGAGCCCCGGGCACGACCCGATGGCGCGGACCCGCCCGGTGACCTCGCCGCCCGCCACGCGGGCGGCGAACGCCTCGTGCGGCTCCGAGGTCGACCGGGAGACCGTCGCCGGGACGCCGACGAGCTCCGCGGCGGCGAGGACGCGCGCGACCTCGCGCTCCCGCGCGCCGTCGCCCACCCGCACGGTGAGGTGGGGCACCGGCCGGTAGCGCAGCACGTTCCGCTCCGCGCGCAGGCCGGACGGGTCGTGCTCGCGGCCGAGCTCGGCCGCCCACACGCGCCGGTCGTCGGCGCGCGCCCAGGCCAGCCAGGCGTCGTCGTCGGCGGGTACGTCGGGCGCGTCGGCCCAACGGCCGAGCTGCGCGACGTAGTTCGGGCCGCCCGCCTTGGCGCCCGGCCCGACGACCGACGCCTTCCAGCCGCCGAACGGCTGCCGCCGCACGACCGCGCCGGTGGTGTGCCGGTTGACGTAGGCGTTGCCGACCTCGACGTGGTCGAGCCAGTACGCGATCTCGTCCTCGTCGAGCGAGTGCAGCCCGCCGGTGAGGCCGAACGGGACGGCGTTCTGCCAGGCCACGGCCTCCTCGAGCGTGCGGGCGCGCATGACGCCGAGCACGGGCCCGAAGCACTCGGTCGTGTGGAAGAAGGACCCCGGCGCGACCCCGTGCTTGACGCCCGGCGTCCACGCCCGCCCCTCCGGGTCGAGGCGGCGGGGTCGCACGAGCCACTCCTCGCCCGGTTCCAGGGTGGTCAGGGCCCGCAGGAGCTTGCCCGACGCCGGCTCCACCAGCGGGCCCATCATCGTGCCGAGCGAGGTGGCCGGGCCGACCTCGAGGCTCGCGACCGCGTCGGAGAGCTGGCGCCGGAAGCGCCAGGACTGCCCCACGGAGCCGACGAGGATGAGGAGCGAGGCCGCCGAGCACTTCTGGCCGGCGTGCCCGAAGGCCGAGCGCACGGCGTCGGCCACCGCGAGGTCGAGGTCGGCGGAGGGGGTGACGACGAGGGAGTTCTTGCCCGAGGTCTCGGCGAGCACCTCGAGGTCGTCGCGCCAGCCGGCGAACAGCGCGGCGGTCTCGATCGAGCCCGTGAGCAGCACGCGGGCGACGGCCGGGTGGCTGACGAGGCGCCGGCCCACCTCGTCCTCGGGCGCGGTGACCACCTGCAGGACGTCGGCCGGGACGCCCTCCTCGGCGAGCGCGGCCTGCACGGCCGCGAACGCGACCGCCGCGCACCGCGGCGTCTGCGGCGCGGGCTTGGCGAGCACCGGCGAGCCCGCCGCGAGGGCGGCGAGCACGGAGCCCACGGGGATGGCGACGGGGAAGTTCCAGGGCGGCGTCACCACCGTGACGCCGTGCGGGCGGAAGACCGCGCCCGGCACGGCGCCGTCGGCGAGGTCGAGCGTGCGCTCGGCGTAGTACCGCGCGAAGTCGACGGCCTCGCTCACCTCGGGGTCGCCCTCGGCGACGGTCTTGCCCGCCTCCTGGGCCATGACGGCGAGGAGGTCCGCGCGGCGCGCCTCGAGGTGGTGGGCGGCCCGGCGGAGCACGCGGGCGCGCTCGGTGGGCGGCCGCCCCGCCCAGGCGGCCGCGACGGCCACGGCCCGCGCGACGGCGTCGTCCACCTCCCAGACCGAGCGGAGCGGGCGGGGGCCGGCCACCTCGACGGTCCGGGCGAGGGCCTCGGCCGCCCAGGCGTGCGCGGCAGGGTCGGCTGGGTCGGTGTCGGGGGCGTTGGCGAACCCGTCGGGGTCGAACGGGCGGCGGGCCCGGCGCCGCGGCGTGGCGGAGACGTCACGCGCGTCGCGCACGGAGGCGCGGAACGCCTCCTCGTGGGCGTCGAGGGCGTCCGGGTCGCCCGCCAGGAGCGCCCGGACGACGTTCTGCTCGGCCGCGATCTCCTCGAGGCGGCGCACGAGGTAGGCGATCGCGACGTCCGCGTCCTGGCGCGCCACGACGGGCGTGTAGAGCCGCACGGCCCCGACGTCGCGCAGCACCGCGCGGGCCTGCGCGGGCGCCATGCCGAGCAGCATCTCGACGGTCATGGCGTCCGTCACGCCGCGGTCGGTGGCCAGGACGTGTGCGAGGGCGACGTGGAAGAGGTTGTGGCTCGCGACCGCCACGCGCACCGCGCGGGTGCGCCGCGGGTCGAGCGCCCGGTCGAGGAGGCGCACGAAGGACGCGTCGGTCTCGGCCTTCGTCGCGTACGGCGCGGGCTCCCACCCGTGCAGCTCCGCCTCGACGTGCTCCATGGGCAGGTTCGCGCCCTTGACGAGGCGGACGGTGACGGGCGTCCCGCCGGCCCGCACGCGCCGTCGGGCCGCGGCGGTGATGTCGTCGAGCACGTCGAGCGCGTCGGGCAGGTAGGCCTGCAGCGCGATGCCGAGGCGCGCGTCCCGCAGCAGGCGGTGCGCCATGAGGCCCTTGAACGCCTCCACGGTGATGTGGAGGTGCTGGTACTCCTCCATGTCGACCGTCACCGCCGTGCCGTGCCGGGTCGCGGACGTCGCGAGCACGTGCAGGCGCCGCCGCACCCGCTCGGCGTCCGTGTCCAGCGCCCAGGGGCTGAGCCGGCTCGCCACCGCGGACACCTTGACCGAGACGTGGTCGACGTCGGGCCGCGCGGCGAGGAACTGGATGCGCTGCAGCCGCCGGACGGCCTCGCCCTCGCCGAGCACGGCCTCGCCGAGGAGGTTGACGTTCGTGGCGAAGCCCTGGCGGTGGACCGCCGCGAGGTGGGCGCCGAGGCCCGGCCCGGCGTCGGCGACGAGGTGACCGACGAGGCGCCGCAGCCGGGCGCGCGCGGCCGGCACGACGACGTCGGGCGCCAGGGGGGCGGCCAGCGTGCCCAGGCGGAGCAGCGCGCGGTCGGCCGGGCCCAGCGCGCCGGCGACGGCGCCGACCCGGCCGCGCAGGGCGGCGAGCTCGCGCGCGGCCACGTGCCGGTCCTCCGGGCGGACGACCCGGTCGACGAACCGGACGGCGAGCTCGAGGCCCGCGGGATCGGCGACGAGGGCGGCGAGGCGAGCGCTGGCCCGGTCCGTCCCGGTGGCGGCGGCCCAGCGGCGGGCGAGGGCGGCCGCCGTGTCGACGGCCGCGGCGGAGGTGCTCCCGACCAGTGTCATGTCCACATGCTGGTCGGACGGCGGGGCGGGCGCACGCCGACGCGGCCGGGATCCGCGCGCGGCAGTAGGGTGCTCGGGACAGACGTCCTTTAACTCCCGTCCCGTGAGGCGGGGAAGGAGGTCCCGATGGCGCACGCCACGGACGACGCACGTCCCGACCGCTCCGCCGACGCCGAGGTCCTCAGCACGGAGGTCCTCACGGCCGGCGACATCTCCCGGGCGCTCACCCGCATTGCGCACGAGGTCCTCGAGCGCAACAAGGGCGCCGCCGACCTCGTCGTGCTCGGCATCCCGACGCGCGGGCTGCCGCTGGCGCGGCGGCTCGCCCAGCGCATCGCCGACGTCGAGGGCGTCGACGCCGACCGGCTGGCCGGCTCGCTCGACGTGACGATGTACCGCGACGACCTGCGCCGGCACCCGACGCGCCCGATCGGGCGCACCGAGCTGCCGGACGGGCGCGACGACCTCGACGACGCCGTCGTCGTCCTCGTCGACGACGTCCTGTTCTCCGGGCGGACGATCCGGGCCGCGCTCGACGCCGTGGCCGACCTCGGCCGCCCGCGGCTCGTCCAGCTCGCCGTGCTCGTCGACCGGGGCCACCGCGAGCTGCCGATCCGCGCGGACTACGTCGGCAAGAACCTGCCCACGGCCCTCGGCGAGAGCGTCCGGGTGCGCCTGGTGGAGGTGGACGGCGAGGACGGCGTCCGCATCGAGCGGCCCGCCCCGGCGGCCGGGCAGGGGGGCGCCCGATGAGGCACCTGCTCAGCGCCGCGGACCTCGACCGGGACGCCGCCGTCGGGCTCCTCGACACCGCCGAGCGGATGGCGGCCACGCAGGAGCGCGAGATGAAGAAGCTCCCGACGCTGCGGGGGCGCACCGTCGTCAACCTCTTCTTCGAGGACTCCACGCGCACCCGGATCTCGTTCGAGACCGCGGCGAAGCGGCTCTCGGCGGACGTCATCAACTTCGCGGCCCGGGGCTCGAGCCTGTCGAAGGGGGAGTCGCTCAAGGACACCGCGCTGACCCTGCAGGCGATGGGCGCCGACGCCGTCGTCATCCGGCACCAGGCCTCCGGCGCGCCGTACCGGCTGGCGCACGCCGGCTGGCTGGCCTCGGCGGTCGTCAACGCGGGCGACGGGACCCACCAGCACCCGACCCAGGCCCTGCTCGACGCGTTCACGCTGCGGCGCCACCTCGTCGCCGCGGGGGACGCCGGGCTGGGGCGGGACCTCGCCGGGCTGCACGTGGCGATCGTCGGCGACGTGCTGCACTCCCGCGTGGCCCGGTCGAACGTGGACCTGCTGCACACGCTCGGGGCGCGCGTCACGCTCGTCGCGCCCCCGACCCTGCTGCCGGTCGGCGTCGAGGCGTGGGCGTGCGCGACGTCGTACCACCTCGACGAGGTGATCGCCGAGGGGCGCCCGGACGCGATCATGATGCTCCGCGTCCAGCGGGAGCGGATGGGCGCCGGCGTGCCCGCGAACGGCGCCCCCGTCGCGACGGGCTTCTTCCCGAGCCCGCTCGAGTACACCCGGGCGTACGGCCTCGACGCCCGGCGGCTCGCGATGCTGCCCGAGCACGCGATCGTCATGCACCCGGGGCCGATGAACCGGGGCCTGGAGATCTCCGCGGATGCCGCGGACTCGCCGCGGGCGGTGATCGTCGAGCAGGTCGCCAACGGCGTCGCGATCCGGATGGCCGTGCTGTACCGGCTGCTCGCCGGGGAGAGGGAGGCGTTCTGATGGGCCGTCCGACGGATGCCACGACCGGGCCCACGGCGGGGCCCACGACCGGGCCGACCGGCCGCTACCTCCTGCGCGGCGTCGCGCCGCTCGGCGGGCCGCGCACCGACGTGCTCGTCGCCGACGGGCGCGTCGCGGCGGTGGGCGCCGAGGCGACCGGTGCGCGGGCGACGGTCGTCGACGCGGACGGGCTGGTGGCGCTGCCCGGCCTCGTCGACCTGCACACGCACCTGCGCGAGCCCGGCCGCGAGGACGCCGAGACCGTCGAGTCCGGCACCCGCGCCGCGGCGCTGGGCGGCTACACGGCCGTGCACGCCATGGCGAACACGTCCCCGGTGGCGGACACGGCCGGCGTCGTCGAGCAGGTCTGGCGGCTCGGCCGCGACGCCGGCTGGTGCGACGTGCACCCCGTCGGCGCGGTGAGCGTGGGCCTCGCGGGCACGCAGCTCGCGGAGCTCGGCGCGATGGCGCACTCGGCCGCCCGCGTGCGGGTGTTCTCCGACGACGGCATGTGCGTGCACGACCCGGTGCTCATGCGCCGCGCGCTGGAGTACGTCAAGGCGTTCGACGGCGTCGTCGCGCAGCACGCCCAGGAGCCGCGCCTGACGGCCGGGGCGCAGATGCACGAGGGCGTCGTCTCGGCGGAGGTGGGCCTGCCGGGCTGGCCGGCCGTGGCGGAGGAGGCGATCATCGCCCGCGACGTGCTGCTCGCCCAGCACGTCGGCTCGCGCCTGCACGTGCTGCACGTGTCGACCGCGGGCTCGGTGGACCTCATCCGGTGGGCGAAGTCGCGCGGCATCGCCGTGACCGCCGAGGCCACCCCGCACCACCTCATGCTCACCGACGAGCTCGCGCGCACGTACGACCCGGTCTACAAGGTCAACCCGCCGCTGCGCACCGCCGAGGACGCCGAGGCGCTGCGCGCCGGCCTCGCCGACGGCACGATCGACACGGTGGGCACCGACCACGCGCCGCACACGCGCGAGGACAAGGACTGCGAGTGGGCCGCGGGCGCGTTCGGCATGCTCGGGCTGGAGACGGCGTTCGCCGTCGTGCACACGCTCATGGTGGCGACGGGTCGGATGACGTGGGCGGACCTGGCGCGCGTCATGTCGGTCGCCCCCGCGCGCATCGGGCGCGTGGACGCAGGTCCGGGCGCGCAGGGCCGCCCGATCGCCGTGGGCGAGCCGGCGAACCTCGCGCTCGTCGACCCCGCGGCGCGGTGGACCGTCGACCCGGCGAGCCTCGCCAGCCTGGCCCGGAACACGCCGTACGCGGGCCGCGAGCTGACGGGCCGCGTCGTGGCGACGTTCCTGCGGGGACGGCCCACCGTGCTCGACGGGCGCGCGGTGCCCCCGGGGGCGGCGTCGTGAGCGAGGGCCTGGGGGTCGCGCTCCTGGCCCTCGTCGTCGTCGCGCTGCTCGGCGCGATGTGGGTGGGCTGGCGGCGGCGGTCCGCGCGCGCGATCGCCGCGCTGCCCGCGCTGCCCGCCGTGCCCGCCCTCGGCGCACCCCGTCTCGGGCCGGTGCCCGTGGCGTACGTCGCAACCGCCGTCGTGGGCCGCACCCTCGGCCGCGTGGCCGCGCACGGCCTCGCCGTCCGCGCGCCGGGGGAGGCCGAGGTGCACGACGCCGGCCTCCTCCTGCGCCGCGCGGGCGCCGCCGACCTGTTCGTCCCCGCCGCGGACCTCGAGGCGGTCGGGCCCGCCCGCGCACTGGCCGGCACGGCCGTGGGCGTGGACCGCCTCGTCGTGGTGCGGTGGCGGTGCGGGACGATGACACTCGACACCGGCGTGCTGCCCCGGCACGCGGCGGACCGCGCCGCGCTCACCGAGGCCGTGCGCGCGCTCGTCCCCACGCCGACCGACGGGAGTCCCGCATGAGTGCACCCGAGGCGGTCCTCGTCCTCGAGGACGGCCGGACGTTCACCGGGCGCGCGTTCGGCGCGACCGGCGCGACCGTCGGCGAGATCGTCTTCAACACCGGGATGACCGGCTACCAGGAGACGCTGACCGACCCGTCGTACCACCGGCAGATCGTCGTCATGACGGCGCCGCACATCGGCAACACCGGGGTCAACGACGAGGACCCGGAGTCGGCGCGGATCTGGGTGGCGGGCTTCGTCGTCCGCGACCCGGCGGTCCGGCCGTCGAGCTGGCGCGCCCGCCGCGGCCTCACGGAGGAGCTCGAGGCGCAGGGCGTCGTCGGCATCAGCGAGATCGACACCCGGGCGCTGACCCGCCACCTGCGCGAGCGCGGCGTCATGCGGGCGGGCATCTTCTCCGGCGCCGGCCTCGTCGACGAGTCCGGGCGGCGCCGCACGGACCAGGACCTGCTCGACGTCGTCGTGGCCGCCCCGCCCATGGCCGGGGCCGACCTCGCGCGCGAGGTGTCCGCCGCCCGGCCGTACACGGTCGAGCCGCTGCGCGGGCCGGCGAGCCCGGCCGAGCCGGTCGCGACGGTCGTGGCCGTCGACCTCGGCATCAAGTCGATGACCCCGCACCGGCTCGCCGAGCGCGGCGTGCGCACGCACGTCGTCCCCGCGACCGTGACGGTCGAGGAGCTGCTGGCCCTCGAGCCGGACGGGGTGTTCTTCTCCAACGGGCCGGGGGACCCCGCCGCGGCCGTGCACGAGGTGGAGCTGCTGCGCGAGGTGCTCGACCGCCGGATCCCGTTCTTCGGCATCTGCTACGGCAACCAGATCCTCGGCCGGGCCCTGGGCTTCGGCACGTACAAGCTCGCCTACGGGCACCGCGGCGTGAACCAGCCCGTCATGGACCGGCGGACCCGCCGGGTCGAGATCACCGCGCACAACCACGGGTTCGCCGTCGACGCGCCGACCGAGGGGGACGTCGTCGCCCCCTACGACGGCGGCCGGTACGGCCGGGTGCGCGTCTCCCACGTCTCGCTCAACGACGGGGTCGTCGAGGGGATCGAGTGCCTCGACCTGCCCGCGTTCTCCGTCCAGTACCACCCGGAGGCGGCCGCCGGCCCGCACGACGCCGGCTACCTGTTCGACAGGTTCGTCGAGCTCATCACGACCGCCCACGCGAAGGAGCCCGATGCCGCGCCGCACTGACCTCGCCAGCGTCCTGGTGATCGGGTCCGGCCCGATCGTCATCGGGCAGGCCGCCGAGTTCGACTACTCGGGCACCCAGGCGTGCCGCGTGCTCCGCGCCGAGGGGCTGCGCGTCGTCCTCGTGAACTCCAACCCGGCGACGATCATGACCGACCCGGAGTTCGCGGACGCCACCTACGTCGAGCCGATCACCCCCGAGGTCGTCGAGGCGATCATCGCCAAGGAGCGCCCCGACGCGATCCTGCCGACCCTGGGCGGGCAGACCGCGCTCAACACCGCCATCGCCCTGCACGAGCGGGGCGTGCTCGAGCGGTACGGCGTCGAGATGATCGGCGTCAACCCGGCGTCGATCCACCTCGCCGAGGACCGGGACGCGTTCAAGGGCGTCGTGCAGCGGTGCGGCGCCGACACCGCGCGCAGCGTCATCGCGCACACCATGGACGAGGTGCTGGCGGGCGCCGCGGAGCTGGGCTACCCGGTCGTCGTCCGGCCGTCCTTCACGATGGGCGGGCTCGGCTCGGGCATCGCCCGCGACGAGGCCGAGCTGCGGCGGATCGCGGGCGCCGGGCTGCACTACTCGCCAACCACCGAGGTGCTCCTCGAGGAGTCGATCCTCGGCTGGAAGGAGTACGAGCTCGAGCTCATGCGCGACCACGCGGACAACGTCGTGGTCGTCTGCTCGATCGAGAACGTCGACCCCGTCGGCGTGCACACGGGCGACTCCGTGACCGTCGCGCCCGCGCTGACGCTCACCGACCGCGAGTACCAGCGGCTGCGCGACATCGGCATCGCGGTCATCCGGGAGGTCGGCGTCGACACCGGCGGCTGCAACATCCAGTTCGCGGTGCACCCGCAGACCGGCCGCGTCGTCGTCATCGAGATGAACCCGCGCGTGTCGCGGTCGTCCGCGCTGGCGTCGAAGGCCACCGGGTTCCCGATCGCGAAGATCGCCGCG
>JAAZAC010000118.1 GCA_012514545.1 Actinomycetales bacterium
CGCGGCGAGTAGTCCGGGACGTCCGGCAGGTCGACCGGCAGCAGCTCCTCGGGCAGCGCGATGGGCATGTCGTGCTCGTCGTAGACGATCGGGAACGGCTCGCCCCAGTAGCGCTGCCGGCTGAACAGCCAGTCGCGCAGGCGGTAGGTCACGGTGCCCGTGCCGACGCCGCGTTCCTCCAGCCAGGCGGTCATCGCGGCCTTCGCGGACGCGACGTCCATGCCGTCCAGCGTGATGCCGTCGCCGACGGAGTTGATGACCTCACCGTCGCCGGTCCACGCGCCGCCCTCGTGGCCCTCCGGCGGCCGGACGGTGTGGACCACCGGCAGCTCGAAGGCCTGCGCGAACTCGTGGTCGCGGTCGTCGCCGCCGGGCACGGCCATGATCGCGCCGGTGCCGTAGCCCCACAGGACGTAGTCGGCGGTGAACACGGGGATGGCCGCGCCGTTGACGGGGTTGACGGCCAGGTGGCCGGTGAACACACCGGTCTTCTTTCCCGCGTCGGCCTGGCGCTCGACGGCGGTCTTGCGCGCGGTCGCCGCGCGGTAGGCCGCGACCGCCTCGGCCGGCGTCGCGTGCCCGCCGGTCCACACGTCGCGCGTGCCCTCGGGCCACGCGGCGGGGACGTCGTCCAGCAGCGGGTGCTCGGGCGCGACGACCATGAACGTCGCGCCGAACAGCGTGTCGGGCCGCGTCGTGAAGACCTCCAGCGCGCCGCGGCCGGGCACCTGGAAGGTGACCATGGCGCCCTCGGACCGCCCGATCCAGTTGCGCTGCATGAGGCGCACCTTCTCCGGCCAGTCGATGAGGTCCAGGTCCTCCGCCAGCCGGTCGGCGTAGGCCGTGATCCGCATGTTCCACTGGCGCAGGTTCCGCCGGAACACCGGGAAGTTGCCGCGCTCGGAGCGTCCCTCGGCCGTGACCTCCTCGTTCGCCAGGACGGTGCCCAGGCCGGGGCACCAGTTCACGGGCGTCTCGGAGACGTACGCCAGCCGCTGGCTGTCGACCACGCGCCGCCGCTCGACGGCGTCCAGCTCGGCCCACGTCCGGCCGGCCCACGCCTCGGGCAGCGGTCGCCCCTTCTCGTACTCGGCGACCAGCTCGTCGACGTGCCGGGCGCGCCCGCGGCCGCCGTCGGGCCGCACGGCGTCCGGGTCGTACCAGGCGTTGAAGATCTGCAGGAAGATCCACTGCGTCCACCGCACGTACTCGGGGTCGGTGGTCGCGAAGGTGCGCCGCGGGTCGTGGGCCAGGCCCAGCCGACGCAGCTGGCGCCGCATCGTGGCGATGTTGTCCTCGGTGGTCTTGCGCGGGTGCTGCCCGGTCTGCACCGCGTACTGCTCGGCGGGCAGGCCGAACGCGTCGTAGCCCAGCGCGTGCAGGACGTTCTCGCCCTTCATCCGGCGGTACCGGCCGACGACGTCGGTCGCGATGTACCCGAGCGGGTGACCCACGTGCAGGCCGGCCCCGGAGGGGTACGGGAACATGTCCATGACGAAGAACGAGGGCGTGGCGGGGTCCGCGTGCCGCCCCTCGGCGTCGGTCAGGTGGCCCGTCGGGTTGGGCGTGTGGAAGGTGCCCTCCTCCTCCCAGCGGTCCTGCCAGGACGTCTCGATGCGGCCCGCGAGCGCGGCCGTGTACCGGTACGGCGGCTCGGGCGGGCCGGCGGAGGCCGGGCCGGGCTGGGTGGGGGCGGTGGGGGGCTCCTGCGTGTGCACCCGCCCAGGCTACCGGCGCGCGGCCAGCGCTTTCCCGGGTCGCCCGGCCCGCGCCGCGCGCCGGTGGCGCACCCGGGCGGTCACGTAGGCGGCGCCGAAGGCGAGGCCCTGGCACACGACCACGAGCCCGGCGCTCGCGACGTCGAGCGCGTAGCTCGCCCACACCCCGACGACGGCGCACCCGGCCGCGATCGCCGGCGCGACCCAGAGCATGCGCCAGATCCGGTCGGTGAGCAGGTACGCCGTCGCGCCCGGCGTGATGAGCATCGCCACCGCCAGGATCACGCCGACGGCCTGCAGCGCGACGACGACGCTCACCGCGAGCAGCCCGAGGAGCAGCACCCCGATCCGGCGCACCGGCAGCCCGATGACCTGCGCGTGCACCCGGTCGAACGCGTAGAGCGTGAGGTCGCGGCGGCGCAGCACGAGCACGGCCGCGGCGACCGCGCCGAGCACCACGACCTGCCAGACGTCGGCGTCGGACACCCCGAGGACGTTCCCGAAGAGGATGTGCGAGAGGTCGACCTGGCTGGGCGTCACGGAGACGAGCACGACGCCGACCGCGAAGACGGTCGTGAACACGACGCCGATGGCGGCGTCCTCCTTGACGCGGCTCGTCGCGCGGACCCAGCCGATGAGGGCCACCGCACCGACGCCGAAGAGGAACGCGCCCGCGGCGAACGGCACCCCGAGGAGGTAGGCGAGGACGACCCCGGGCAGGACCGCGTGCGAGACGGCGTCGCCCATGAGGGACCAGCCGATGAGGACGAGCCAGCAGGACAGCAGGGCGGCGACGACGCTCGCGACGACCGTGACGAGGAGGGCGCGCTGCATGAACCCGTAGCCCCACGGCTCCACGAGCAGGTCCCACCACGCGGCGGGCACCGCGCGGGCGGCGAGGACGACGGGGGTCACGGCGCCTCCGGCGGATCGAGACCGAACGTGCGGGCGAGGTTGTCCGGCGTCAGCACCTCGGCCGTGGGGCCCTCGGCCAGCACGCGCCGGTGCAGGAGCGCGGCCCGGGCGCAGAGCGCGGGGAGCATCGTCAGGTCGTGCGTGGAGACGACGAGCGTGCAGCCGTCGGCGACGAGGTCGCGCAGGACGGCGGTCACGGCGGCCTCGGAGGCGGCGTCGACGCCGGTGAAGGGCTCGTCGAGGAGGAGCAGCCGGGCCTCCTGCGCCAGCGCGCGGGCGAGCAGCACGCGCTGGCGCTGCCCGCCGGACAGGCGGCCCACCTGCCGGTCCGCGAGGTCCGCCAGCCCCACGCGCTCGAGGGCGGCGGCCACGGCGGCGCGGTCCGCGGGCCGGGGGCGGCGCCGTCGGCCCATGAGGTGGTAGCGACCCATGAGCACGACGTCGGCGACGTCCACGGGGAAGTCGCGGTCGAGGTCGTCGGCCTGCGGCACGTACGCGACCAGCCCCGCGCGCCGGGCGCGCTCGACCGACCCGCCGAGCACCTCGACCGTGCCCGCCACCGGGCGGACCAGGCCGACCGCCGCCCGGAACAGCGTGGACTTGCCGGAGCCGTTGACGCCCACGAGGCCGCACGCCTCCCCCGCGCCGACGGTGAGGTCGACCTCCTCGAGCGCGACGACGTCCCCGTAGCGGACGGTCACCCCGCGCAGGGCGAGGGCGGGCGCCGGGCCGCTCACGGCGCCCCCACCGGCCGCCCGGCCAGCCCCTCGGCGACGAGCCGGGCGTCGAACCGGAGCAGGTCGAGGTAGGTCGGCGCCGGCCCGTCGGGGCCGGTCAGCGCGTCGACGTAGAGCTCGCCCGCGAACCGGGCGCCCGTCTCCCGCGCGACCTGGCGCTGCGCCGTCGGCGAGACGGTCCACTCGCAGAAGACGGCGGGCACGCCGGTCTCGCGGACCGTGTCGACCACGTGGGCGACCTGCCGGGGCGTGCCCTGCCGCTCGGCGTTCACCGGCCACAGGTACACCTCGCGGAGCCCGAGGTCGCGCGCGAGGTAGCTGAAGGCGCCCTCGCACGTGACGAGCACGCGCCGCTCGGGCGGCAGGTCCGCCACCGCCGCCGCGAGCTCGGCCTCGACCTCCGCGAGCTCGTCCGCCAGCCGGGCCGCCCGCGCCGCGTAGCCGGCGGCGTGCGCGGGGTCGGCCGCGGCGAGGGCGTCCGCCACCGCGGCGACGTACGTGCGGCCCGTGCGCGGCGACATCCAGGCGTGCGGGTTGGCCGGCAGGCCGCCCGTCTCGGCCGCCGTCCCGCGGATGGGCAGGGGGTCCACCCGCTCGCCGACGACGGCGACCGGCACCCCGAGCGGGTCGACGAGGTCGTGCAGCCACGTCTCCAGCCCGAGGCCGTTCGCGACGACGAGGTCGGCGTCCGCCGCGCGGCGCAGGTCGTCCGGCGTGGGCTCGTACCCGTGCACGTTGGCGCCCGGCCCGGTGATCGAGGACACGACGACGTCGTCCCCGCCCACCTGCGCGACGACGTCGGCGAGGACGGTGAAGGTGGCGACGACCGTCATCGGGCCGTCCCCGGCGACCTCCGGTCCCGGCGGCGCCGCGGCCGCGCAGCCCGCGAGGGCCCAGGCCGCGCCGATCGCGAGCGCGGCACAGGCCGGCGGCCGGCGCGCGCGGCCGCACGGCGCGGGGGGCACGTCACGGTGCACGACGTCACCCTACGGGGGCGCCCCGCGCGCTCAGCGCCCCACGAGCAGGCGCACCTCCACGGTGCCCGTGGGGTCCACGACGACCCAGCCGAGGTCGGGCGCCGTGAGCCCGAAGTCGGAGAGCGTCACGGAGATGCCGCCGACGACCTCCACGCCCGTGGGCGTGCGCTGCGCGTCGAGGACGGCGACCACCGGGCGGCTCACCCCGTGCAGCGTGAGGGTGCCCGTCGCCGAGACCGTGACCGGGTCCGCCGACTCGCCGAGCATCGACACGTCGACGGGCTGGCTGAGGGCGAAGGTCGCCTCGGGGTACGTGCTCGTGTCGAGCGCGCGCCGGAAGAACGCGTC
>JAAZAC010000119.1 GCA_012514545.1 Actinomycetales bacterium
CATGGCGGACTCCTCGGGTCGGTGCGCGGGGACGGTCGTGGGGACCCTCCAGGGGACACCCGTACCGACCGGCGCCGCCCGGCGGACTCATCGGGGAGAATCGGCTCATGAGCGTCCGGGTCGGCATGGGGCAGATGCTCGTCGAGCCGGGCGAGCCGGAGGCGAACCTCGCCCGCGCGGTCGACGTCGTCCGCGCGGCCGCCGCCGCGGGGTGCGCCGTCGTGGTGCTGCCGGAGTGCCTCGACCTCGGCTGGACCCACGAGTCCGCGCGCACGCTCGCCCAGCCCGTGCCGGGGCCCGCGACGGCGCGCCTGGCCGCGGCCGCCGAGGGCGTCCTCGTCGCCGCGGGCCTCGTCGAGCGGGACGGCGACCGGCTGCACAACACCGCGGTGCTGCTCGCCGACGGCGCGGTCCTCGCCCGGCACCGCAAGGTGTCCGAGCTGGACATCGCCCTGACCCTGTACACGCCGGGCACGTCCCTGGCCGTGACCGCGACGCCGGTGGGCGTCGTCGGCCTGGACGTCTGCGCGGACAACCTGCCCGCCTCGCTCGCCCTCGGCCGGGCGCTCGGGCAGATGGGCGCCCAGATCCTGCTCTCGCCGTCGGCGTGGGCCGTGCCGCCCGACCACGACGAGGCGGCCCACCCCTACGGCGACCTGTGGCTGGGCTCGTACCGGGCGCTCGCCACGGAGTACCGCATGCCCGTCGTCGGCGTGAGCAACGTCGGCCCCGTCGTCGGCGGCGCGTGGGACGGGCACCGGTGCATCGGCTGCTCGCTCGCCGTCGGGCCCGACGGCGAGGTGCTCGCCCGGGGCCCGTACGACGCCGAGGCCCTCCTCATCGTGGACGTCCCGCTCCGCGACCCCGACGACCTGCCCGATCCGATCCGCGCCGCGCGCGCCGGCTGAGAGGACCCCGATGCCCGAGACGACCGAGACGACGCGGCGGCTGCGCTGCGCGCTCTTCGTGGACTTCGACAACGTCTACCTCGGGCTGCGCCGGCTCGACCCGGAGGCGGCCGCCGCGTTCGCGGGGGAGCCCGGGCACTGGCTCGCGGCGCTCGAGACGGGCACCGACGAGGACGGCGACTTCTCCCGCCGGTTCCTCGTCCGGGCCTGCTACCTCAACCCGTCCGCGTTCAGCCAGTTCCGGCCGAACTTCACGCGGGCCGGCTTCACGGTGGTCGACTGCCCGTCCCTGACCCAGCAGGGCAAGAGCTCCGCGGACATCAACCTCGTGCTCGACGCGGTGGACGCGCTCGCGGCGTCGACGCGGTACGACGAGTTCGTCATCGTCTCCGCCGACGCCGACTTCACGCCGCTCGCGCTGCGCTGCCGGGCCGCCGACCGGCGCGTGACGATCGTGACGGCGAGCCCGGCCGCGAGCGCCTACCGGGCCGTGGCGGACACCGTCGTGACCGCGGACCAGCTCGCCGAGCTCGTGCGGCCCCCGGCCGTCGACGACCCCGCGGTCGCGGACGTCGCGGCGGTCGCGCCGGCGCAGGCCCCGGCGGCGGGCCCGGTGCCCCGCACCCCGGCGCGCCGCGCCGTCCTGCGGATGGTGCGCGCGGCCGACCAGCCGCTCAACGGCGGCCGGGTGGCGCAGGCGGCGCAGCAGGCCGACCCGACGCTCGGGCCCGACTGGGGCGGCGCGGGCAGCTTCTTCCCGTGGCTGAGCCGCACGGTGCCCGAGGTCGCCGCCGCGCAGGGCTTCGTGTGGGACCCCGAGCGGTTCAGCGAGGCCGACCTGCCCGGCGCGGGGGGCGTCGACCTGCCCCCGCTGCAGCGCCAGGTCGTCGCGGTCACCGACATCCCGAACCTGCCCACGGAGCGGTACCGGGTGCTGCTCGAGGCGCTCGCGGCGGACATCGCGGAGCACCCGTTCGACCGGCCGGAGACCGCCCGCCGGGTGCGGGACGCGTGCCAGGCCGCGGGGGAACCCATCGGGCGGGCCTCGGTCAACACCGTCATCGCGGGCGTGCTCTACGCGGGCCTCGACCTCAGTGAGCCGGTGACGGCGCGCCGCCTGGCCCAGACGTGGGCGGAGAACGTCGTCGGGCTGTGCCGGGGCGCGCGGATGGAGCTCTCGGCCGCGGACGTCGCCGCGATCAAGGAGTGGGTGGGCGGCGGCCTCGTCAAGGGCTGACCCACAGCCGCCGCCCAGGCACGGCACAGCGTGCCCGCAGCGGCGCCGGGCAGCCTGCCGCCATGAGCGACGACGCAGCACCCGCCACTCCGTCCCCGCCCACCCCGCCACCCGCGGCCGCGCCCAGTCCGCCGCCCGCTCCGCCGCCCGCTGCGCCGGCCGGGGACGGGCGCTGGGCGCGCCGCGGCACCATGCTCGCGGTGGTCGCCGGCGCCGTCGTCGTCGCGGGCCTGCTGTTCGGCGGCGGGTTCGCGACCGGCCGGCTGACCGCGCCGGCGGGGCGCGACGCGCCCGCCCCGGTGCGGTGGGAGATCGAGCTGCCCGGGCTCGGCCTGCCCGACGGCGCGGACGCCCCGGACCGGTCGCCCGACCGGTGGCACCTGCGCGGCGGCCCGTGCGAACGGGGGTCGGTCGGCTAGGTTCGTCCGCGGGAGGCAGTGGTGAGCACGCAGGACGACGACGCAGGGCGGTGGGCCGCCCGGTCGCCCGCCGGGCCGCCCCCGCCCCCGCCGCCCGCCCCGGGCACGACCTGGCTCCCCGGGACGCTGCCCGCGCCGCCCCCGCCTCCTCCGCTGGGCCCGGCGGCCCCGACGGCAGCACCACCGGTGGCCTGGCCGTCTCCGCCCCCGCCGGCCCCGCCCGCCGCCTGGTCGCCGGCGCCGCCGCCCCGGCAGCCGACCTGGCCGCCGGGCCCGTCCGCGGGCTGGCCGCCGCCCCGGCAGCCGACGTGGCCGCCGGGCCCGTCCGCGGGCTGGCCGCCGGCGCCGCCGCCGGCCTGGGCGCCCGTCCCGGTGCGCCGGCGCAGGGGCCCGACGATCCTCGCCACGGTCGTGGTGTGGGCCCTCGTCATGGTTGTGATCGTCGTCGGCGTCCCGGCGCTGACCCGGCGGGACGCCCCGCCGCTGCGCGCTGACGGCGACCCGTCCGACGTCGTCCGCCTCGCCGACCCCGACCGCCTGCCCACCCCGGAGGCGCTCGAGCGCACCAGCCCGACGCCCGGCTTCGAGGAGGCCGACACCCGCCTCGCCGCGCCCGTCGAGGCACCCGAGCACCCCTCCTACCGGTTCCTCGACACGCAGGTGCTGCGCGGCCACCTCGTGCCCATCGCGTGGTCGCCGTGCCGGCCCGTGCACGTCGTGCTCAACCCCGCCGGGGCGCCCGACGGCTTCGAGGAGGGGCTGCTCGACGCCCTCGGCGTCCTGTCCGAGGCCACGGGCCTCGTCTTCGTGTACGACGGCGAGACCGCCGAGCCCGCCGACGTCGACCGCGAGGCGTACCAGCCCTACCGCTACGGCGACCGGTGGGCCCCCGTCCTCGCGGCGTGGACCGACGACGACGGCCTCGCCGACCTCGAGGGCGACGTCGTCGGCCTGGCCATGAGCCACACCGACATCGACCCCGTCAGCGGCGCGCACGTGCGGGTGTCCGGCCTCGTCTTCCTCGACACCGACCTGCGGCGCTACCCGCGCGACCCGACCGGGCAGCCGGCCTGGGTGTCCGTGCTGCACCACGAGCTCGGCCACCTCGTCGGGCTCGACCACGTCACCGACGAGAGCCAGCTCATGCACCCGCAGGACAGCGGGACGCACGTCTCCTACGAGGACGGGGACCGCGCCGGCCTCGCCGAGCTCGGCCGGGGGACCTGCGCGCCAGGGGTCTGACACGCCGCCGGACGCGGCCGCGGCACGAGCGGGTGGACCGTCGCGAGGTGCTCCTCGATGGCCTCGGGGGCCGCGGGCCGGGCGAAGTGGTAGCCCTGGCCGACCCGGCAGCCGAGCGCGAGCAGGCGCTGGCGCTGCTCCTCGTCCTCGATGCCCTCGGCGACGACCTCGAGCCGGTACGCCCGGCCGAGCTCGATGATCGTGCGCACGAGCTGCTGGCCGTCGCCGTCGCTGCCGTCGCCCGAGACGAACGACCTGTCGATCTTGAGGATGTCCACGGGGAAGCGGCGCAGGTAGCCCAGCGCGCTGTAGCCGGTGCCGAAGTCGTCGAGGGCCACGGCGACCCCGAGCTCCTTGAGCGCCTGCAGGCCGGCGAGCGTCCGCTCGTCGTCGCCCAGCAGCGCGCTCTCCGTGATCTCCAGGATGAGCGCGTCGCCGGGCAGGCCCGACTCGTCGAGCGCGGCCCGCACGTCGGCGGGGAAGGACGGGTCGCGCAGCTGCAGCGCCGAGACGTTGACGTTCATGGTCAGGTCCGGCGCGAACCGCCGCCAGCGTGCGACCTCGCGGCACGCCGTGCGCAGGACCCACCGCCCGATCGGCACGATCGCGCCGGTGTGCTCCGCCATCGGGATGAAGTCCGACGGCGGCACGGGCCCCCGGGCGGGGTGGGTCCACCGGATGAGCGCCTCGACGCCGGTGGAGCGTCCCGTGTCCAGCTCGACGATGGGCTGGTAGTGCAGCGCCAGCTCGTCCCGCTCGAGCGCCGTCTGCAGGTGCGCCTGCATCTCGAGGCGGTCGAGGAGGGCGGCCCGCATCTCGTCGTCGTACGTGACGACGGTGCCGCTGCCGCTCACCCGCGCCCGGTACCCGGCGACGTCCGCGTCGCTGAGCAGCTCCTCGGGGCCGCCGCCGCGCCCGTGCGCGACCCCGATGGACAGGCCCACGTGCACGAGCGTGCCGTGCACCGTGAAGGGCTGTTCGACGGCGGCGATGACGTCCCGCGCGGTGGCCTCGGCCTCGCCCGGCTCGGCGCCCGTGAGGAGGACCGCGAAGTCGCCGCCGCCGAGGCGCGCGACCGTGGCCTCCGGGGTCACGGCGTCGAGCAGGCGGCCGGTGACCTGCTGGAGCAGCTCGTCGCCCGCGGCCCGGCCGAGCACCTCGTTGACCGCCCCGAACCGGGCCAGGTGCAGGAGCAACACCGACACCGCCGGGTCGGGCCCGCGCAGCGCGGTGCGCAGCCGGTCGACGAGGAGCTGGCGTGTCGGCAGGCCCGTCAGCGGGTCCCAGAACGTGTCCTGCATCGCCTCGAACGTGCGGGCCTCGGTGAGCGCGAGGCTCGCGTGCGCGGCGAACGCCTCGAGGAGGTCCTGCTCGGCGAAGGGCTCGCCGTCGGGCACGTCGACGACGAGGGCCCCGGCGGGCTCCTCGTGGACGACCACCGGCGCGGCGTGGGGTGCCGTCGCGTCGTCGGCCAGCCGCACCGGCCGGCCCAGGAGCGCGGCCGCCCCCTCGGTGATCGCGTGCAGGACGGCGGTGAGCGGCTCGCCGCGCGCGATCGCGGCCTGGATCTCCATGAGGGTCGCGAGCACGCGCTGCTGGCGCTCCGCGCGGTCGTGCGCGCGGACGCGGTCCAGGGCGAGGCCGAGGGCCTCGGCCATGGCGTGCACGAGGGCGGTGTCCTCCTCGTCGAACGCCCCGCTCGCGCGGCTCACCGCGAGCCGCCCCGTCGAGGACGTCGCCCACTCGGCGACGACGGCGTCCGCGCCGAGCTCGCCGCTGGCGGCGCGCACGTCGCCGGCGTGCACGGCGGCGGCGTCGGCCCCGACGAGCTCGCGCGCGGCGGCGGCCGCGGCCCGGGCCGTGGCCGCGGGGTCCGCGCAGTCGGCGAGCGCGCCGAGGAAGCGCACCAGTCGGTGCGCACGCGCGTCTGGCCCGTGCCCGGTCACGACCTTCCATCGGTGGCCCGCGGCCGGTCCTGAGCGGGTGAGGCCGCCCGGGTCCCGGACGTAGGCCGAACGGGTGACGTCAGGCGTCGACGAGGGAGAGCCGGACGCGCGGGCGGTCGCCCTCGGCGAGCCCCTCGGCCTCCCGGACGGCCCGCTTGACGGGCAGCACGAACGTCTCCCGGCCGGGGAAGATCGACGTCCGCCACGTCGTGGCGCCGATCGTCACCTCCACGCGGAGCGAGCCGAAGCCCCGCGCCACGTGCTCGCCCGCCTCGAGCAGCTCGTCCGCGAGGTCGGTCGGCATCCAGACGAAGAACCACGCGTCCGTCCGGCGCGCGTCCCAGCGCCAGAGCTCGGCCTCGAACTCGACCGCGTGCGGCACGCTCAGCCCTCCGCCTCCGCGCCGGCTGCCCGGACCCCGCGGTCGGCGGGGTGGCGCTCGCGCCGGCTCAGCACGAGGAAGGGTACGGCGAGCAGCTGCAGGGCGGCGCCGGCCAGGTAGGAGGCGCCGTAGCCCCGCAGGTCGGCGACGCGGCCGAGCGCGGGCTGGATGCCGATGCCGCCCACGTTGCCCATGAGCGACTCGAACGAGAGCACGGTCGCCCGCTGGCGCGAGGGGATGAGGTCGTTGAGGTACGCCCGGCGCACCGGCAGCGCCGCGGCGTCGACCAGTCCCCACACGACCAGCAGGGTGATCGCCACGGCGAACGAGCGCGTGAGGCCGAGCGCGGCGAGCGCGGCGGCGGCGCCGATCGTCGCGGCGATGACCGCCGTCGTGCGCCGGGCGACGAGCCGCCGCAGCAGCGGCGACAGCGCGCCCCCGGCCGCCTGCGTCAGCGCGAGGATCGCGGCCGCGAGCCCGGCGACGGCGTAGGCCCCCTCGTCGCCGTAGAGCTCGAGGAGGTAGGGCTGCATCGCGTAGAAGGCGTAGAAGCCGACCCCGGAGACGAACGGCGCCGCGAGCATGAGCCACCGCACGGGCCGGTGCCCGAGGCCGTGCCGCAGCGAGGCGGTGAGGATCGCCCGCACGGCCTGCCCGGGCGGCGTCGTCCGGTCGGGCGCGAACCCGACGTCGCGCATCCAGACGGCGGCGACGCCCGCGACGACGAGCAGCGCGCCCACGCGGACGAGGAAGGGCACGCCCAGCGACGTCGTCTGCGCGAGCACGCCGCCGCCGACGGCGCCGACGAGCATCGCGACGCCGCCCGCCACCTGCGCGCGGCCGAAGACCGCCTCGAGCGAGCCGGTGTGCCCGTGCGCGGCGAGGGCGTCGACGAGCCACGCCTCGGTCGCCCCGGAGAAGAACGTGAAACCCAGGCCGAGCAGCACCGAGACGACCGCCCAGCCCCACAGCGGGCCGCGCACCGCCCACAGGCCGTAGTACGCGAGGGTCCCCGCGGCGAGCACGAGCGCGCCGAGCAGGAACGACGCGCGGCGCCCCCGCGCGTCGGCGACGACGCCCGTGGGGATCTCGAACAGCACCATGCCGAGCGTGAAAAGCGCGTTCGCGGCGAACGCGCCGGCGTTGCTGAGCCCCGCGTCGAGGAGGAACAGCGTGTTGATGCCCCAGATCAGCGACGCGGCCAGCGTGTTGCCGGCGACCAGCACGAGGTAGATCCGCACGGTGCGCCGCGCCGCAGGCGTCATCCCGCGAGTGTGCCACCCCCGCCCGACGCGCTCGCGCGCGCCAGGAGCGCGACGACCTCGTAGTGGGCCGTCTGTGGGAACATGTCGAGCACGCGCGCCCGGACCGGCACGAGCGACGGCATCGCGGCGAGGTCGCGCGCGAGGGACGCGACGTTGCAGCTCGAGTAGACGACGTGGCGCACGCCCGACGCCTCGAGCACGCCCGCGAGATCGCCGATCCCGCGCCGCGGGGGGTTGACCACCACGAGGTCCGGCGCGGCCGCCGCGGCCCGGGCGAACGCCGTCGCGTCGCCCGCGACGAACCGCGCGGCCAGCCCCGCGCGCTCGGCCGCCGCGGTGGCCCCCGCGACCGCCTCCGCCGACGTCTCCACGCCGACGACGTCCCGCGTTCCGTCCGCGCAGTGCAGCGCGAAGCCGCCGACGCCGCAGTAGAGGTCCCACACGCTCCGCGGGTCGACCTCGTCCACCCACGCGCGCACCTGGGCGTACAGCTCGGCGGCGACGGTCGTGTTCGTCTGGAAGAAGCTCTGCGGGCGTAGGACCAGCTCGACCCCGCCCACGCGCATGGGCAGCCAGTCCTGCGCGGTCAGCACCTCCTCGCGCTCGCCCTCGAGGACCGCCGCCGGGCGCGGCTGCACGTTGAGCGTCGCGACCCGCAGCGCGGGCAGCCCGGCCTGCAGCGCCGGCAGGTGCTTGCGCAGCCGGGCGAGGGGCTCGGTCGAGCGGCAGACGAAGCGGACCATGAGCTCGCCGTCGGGCGACTCCGTGACGAGCACGTACTTCGCCTCGCCGCGGCGCGCC
>JAAZAC010000120.1 GCA_012514545.1 Actinomycetales bacterium
GGCGCCCCGCAGACGATGGCGTTCTGCGGCCGGTACCGCACGGTCCACGACTCGTGGTCCTGCTGGACCCCGTCGAGGTAGACCGTCCGCGTCACCGTGACCTGGAAGCCGGGGTTGCCCGCGGACTGCGGCGTGCACGTCGGCGACTGCGAGTAGACCGTGCGCGGCTGGACGACGTTCGAGCGGCGGCTCGTCGTCGTCTCCACCGTGAAGTACTTCGTGCTCCAGATGCGCACGTACACGCGGCCGTTCGCGACCCACGACTGCAGGAGCGCGCCGTACGGGGTGTTGTTCCGCCAGCGCATGTTCACCTGCGGCGTGAAGATCGTCGCCTCGCGCCCCTCGGGGTAGCGCCGGAACCACTCGCTGTGCGGCTGGTGCTCGACGAGCTCGTAGCCCGCGAAGAAGGCCGCGTTGTACGTCGTGGTCGACATCTGGGAGAGGCCGCCGCCCCAGGCGTCGGTGTGCTCGCCGTTGACGATGGCGCCCGCCTGGACGTACCCGTGCGCGGCGTCGATCGGGCCCAGCGCCTCGGCGAGGTCGAACTCCTCCCCCGGCCGGATGAGCATGCCGTTGATCTTCGACGCGCCGTTGGCGATGTTCCGCGTGCGCCGCGGCTCGCTCGTCAGCGGGGTGCTGAACTCCGAGACGATCTCGCGGATGCCGAGGGCCTCGAGCTCCGCGACGGACTCGGCCGGGTCGGTCTCGACGAGCTCGACCTCGGCGACCCGGTCCCCCGACGACGTGCCCGCCTCGGCCACGGCCGCGGCGAGCGCGTCCGGGTCGAGGGTCGTGCCGGGCTTTCCGGGCACGATGACGGGGCCGGACCGGTTGAACGTGAACGTCGGCTCCTCCGCGGCCGTGAGCAGGTTCGTCGTCCGCGCGACGACCGCGTCGACGAGCGTGGGGCCGTCGAGGACCAGGGCGAGCCGCCCGTCCTCGGGGACGAACGACGCGGCGGCCGTCACGACGTCCACCGGGAGCTCCGCCACCTGGCCGGCGACGCGCACGGTCACGGGACCCGACCGGAGCGGCTCGGCGAGCTCGGCGAGCGCCGCCTCGACGTCGGCGTCGTCGACGGCCGGCGGCTCGGGCTCGGTGGGCAGCTCGATCGGGCGCGCGCGGGTGAGCCAGGACGTGGCCAGCAGCTCGACGGCGGCCGGCACGTCGACCGTCACGCCCTCGGCCGAGGGGGTCGTGCGCGGCTCGCCGTCGGCGAACGCGAGGGTGCCGTCGACGGGCGCCTCCGACAGCGGCTCCCGGACGTTCTCCAGGGCCTCCTCCAGGGCCGCGCGGTCGACCTCGCTGACGGGCTCCGCGGGACCGGCCCCGAAGAGCTGGGCCCACAGCCGCGCGGGCTCGAGGCCGAACCCGGTGACCGCGGCGACGGTGGCCTCCGCGTCGAACGCGAGCCCGGCCGCGGCCGGGTCGAGGCTCGTGCGCCGGTCCGCGACGGCGACCTCGAGCGGGTCGGTCGTCGCGGCGTGCAGCGCGTCCGTGAGCGTGGCGACGGCGCGGTCGGCGGGCAGACCGCCGATCTCCACCCCGGCGACGGTCGTACCCGGCGGCACGCGGTCCGCCCACAGCCACAGGGCGCCCACGTACGTGCCGCCGAGCAGCACGAGGACGACAGCGGTCACGACGAGCGCCACGCGGCCGCGGCGACGCCGCCGGCGAGCGGGCTTCGTGTCGCGCGCGGGGGCCGCCGGGGGCGCGGGCTCCGGCTCGGATGCGGGCTCCGGCTCCGGCTCGGGCGGGACCGGGAGCACCGCCGTCGGCGCCTCCTCGGGCGCGAGCACCGACCGGCGCACCACCAGGGGCTCGGGCTCCGGCCCGGGCTCGGGCTCCGGCTCGCCCTCGCCCTCGCCCTCGTCCTCAGGCTCCGGCTCGGGCGGCAGCGGCGGGAGGACCTGCGTCGCGGCCTCGCCGGGCACGTCGTCGACCTCGACGGTCCGGGCCCGCGTGCGCTCGGCGAAGGCCGCCCGGTCCGCCACCCAGGCGGGGAGGTCGGGCTCCGGCTCGACCTCGGCCTCGGCCTCGGGCTCCGGCTCCGGCTCGGGCTCCGGCTCGGGCTCGGGCTCCGGCTCAGCCACGTCCTCGGGGTCGACTTCGGCCCCCGACTCAGGCTCCGCTTCAGGCTCAGGCTCAGGCGTGAGCTCAGGCTCCACTTCGGGCTCGGGCTCAGCCGTGTCTTCGGGCTCAGCCGTGTCTTCGGGCTCGACTTCGGCCCCCGAGTCAGGCTCCGGCTCCGGCTCGGGCTCGGGCTCGGGCTCAGCCTCGACCTCAGGCTCGCCCTCGGTCTCCGGCCCCGGCTCGTCGACGACCTCCGCGCCCTCCGCCTCGGCCTCGGGCTCCTCCGCGCCGGGCTCCGGCTCCGGCTCGGGCGCCGACACGACGTCGTCCGGGGCGCCGTCGGGCGCCTCGTCCGGCCGTTCGCTCATCGTTCTCCCCTGCTCACGGGCGGACCAGCCGTCCGCCCGCGCGATTCTACGGGCGCCCGGCGGGACCGTCGGGGCGGCCCAGGGCGTGATCGTCGAACATCCGCCGCGGCAGGAGCCCCACGAGCCCCACCACGAGCACACCGGCGAGCCACGCCCACCCGACGGCCTGGTCCGCGATGATCACGTCGTCGCCCGGCCGGACGAACGTCATCGCGCCCACGGTCGCCAGCAGGCCGGCCGCGAGCGCGAGCATGCCCCGCGCGCCCACCCAGGCCCGCGCGAGCACCGCGCTCGACGCCACCGTGAGGTACGCGAGGAGGATCCCGAGGGGCGGGTTCAGCCGGTGCACGCCGGTGCCGACGACGCCGACCGCGACGCCGAGCGCGAGGCAGCCCAGCAGGCGCGCGCCGACCCTGCCGGGGCCGTCGATCCGGGACACGGGGGCCACGCTAGCGGCCCACGCCCACGGGCCAGCGCACGTCGTCGAGCGCGCCCCCCACCAGCCGGTACGCCTCGTGGCGCAGGATCGGCCGGAGCACGCCGTCGCTCAGGGCGAGGTGCCCGACGGCGGGCCCGCCGTCCGCGTCCCACGTCGCGACGGCCTGCACCTGCGTCGCGTGCGCGCGCAAGGCCGCCGCCACGCGGTCGAGCACCGCCGCCGCGTCGACCCGCAGGTCCACCTGCGCGCCCGGCACGGCCGCCGACGGCGGCACCCGGTCCACCCCCGCGCGGCGCAGCCCGGGCGGGGCGGCCGGCAACGCGCGCTCGGCGGCGGCCGCCTGGTCCGCGTCCACCGCGGACCACAGCACCACGGGCACCCGGTACGGCGCGCCCGCGAGGCCCGCCTCGGGGTCGGCGGCGAGGGCGAGCGCCCGCGCCGCGACCCGGTGCCCCTGCACGTGGTCGGGGTGGCCGTACCCGCCGCCCGGCTCGTCCGTCACGACGACGGCGGGGCGCCGCGCGCGCAGGAGCGTCGCCAGCCGCGCGGCGGCCTCGTCGACGGGAACGGCCGCGAACGCGCCGGGACCGGCGTCGGGCGCGGGACCGGCGCGGCCCGGGGCGAGCCAGACCATGCCCGAGTCCTCGTACCGCGCGGGGGCCGCGCCGTCGGGCCCGGGCAGCGCGTCGAGGAAGGCGTGGTCGGCGACGCCCAGCGCGGCCAGCGCCGCGGCGAGCTCGCGCTCGCGGTGCGCGGCCAGCGCGGACCCGTCCCCCTCGAGGTGCGCGAGGGCCGGCGGGATGACCTCGCCGCGCTCGCCGCGCGTGCACGTCACGACCGTCACCGGCGCGCCCGCCGCCGCCCAGGTCGCGAGCAGCGCGCCGGTGGCGAGCGTCTCGTCGTCGGGGTGGGCGTGGACGGCCAGGAGCGGGCCGGGCCCGGCGGTCATCGCCGCTTGGCGCGCGCCGCGAGCTTCGCGCGCTCCTCCGCGCCCAGCACCACCTTGCGGATCCGCACGACCTCGGGCGTGACCTCGACGCACTCGTCGTCGCTCGCGAACTCCAGGGACTCCTCGAGCGTGAGGCGGCGCGGCGGGGTGAGCCGCTCGAGCTCCTCCCCCGTCGACGAGCGGATGTTCGTCAGCTTCTTCTCGCGCGCCACGTTGACGTCCATGTCCTCGCCGCGGGAGTTCTCGCCGACGACCATGCCCTCGTACACCTCCTCGCCGGGCGCGACGAAGAACGTGCCGCGCTCGGCGAGCTGGACGAGCGCGTACGCGGTGACCTGACCGGCCCGGTCCGCGACGAGCGAGCCGGTCGAGCGGGCCTCGATCGGACCCGCCCAGGGCTCGTACCCCTCGGCGATCGACGCGGCGATGCCGGTGCCGCGCGTCTCGGTGAGGAAC
>JAAZAC010000121.1 GCA_012514545.1 Actinomycetales bacterium
CCGCAGGTCGCCCGGAACCTGCTCCGGTTCCGGCGCACGATGCTGCCCGCGGCCGAGGAGCGCGCGCGCGTGCTCACGCAGCACGGCGCGCTGTTCCCGTGGCGCACGATCAACGGCGAGGAGGCGTCGGCCTGGTACGCCGCGGGCACCGCGCAGTACCACATCGACGCCGACATCAGCTACGCGATCAGCGCCTACGTCGGCGCGACGGGCGACGAGGAGTTCCTCGCCCGGGACGGCATCGACATCCTCGTGCAGACCGCCCGCATGTGGGCCGACCTGGGGTTCTGGCGGGGGGCCGGGGAGGACACGTTCCACATCCACGGCGTGACCGGCCCGGACGAGTACACGACGGTCGTGAACGACAACCTGTACACGAACGTCATGGCGCGCTTCAACCTGCGGCGCTCGGCGCGCGCCGTCCGGGAGCTGGCCCAGCGCCGCCCGGACGACTACGAGCGGATGGTGGCCCGCCTGCGCCTCGAGCCGGACGAGGTGGACGAGTGGGAGCGCGCGGCCGCCGCGATGGCCATCCCCTACGACGAGGTCCTCGGCATCAACCCGCAGGACGCCGGCTTCCACCTGCGCGAGGTGTGGGACCTGGCGAACACCCCCGCGGACAAGCGGCCGCTCCTCATGCACTACCACCCGCTGGTCATCTACCGGTTCCAGGTGCTCAAGCAGGCCGACGTCGTCCTGGCGATGTTCCTCCAGGGCGAGCACTTCTCACCCGAGCTCAAGCGCGCCAACTTCGAGTACTACGACCCGATCACCACGGGCGACTCGTCGCTCTCCGCGGTCGTGCAGTCGATCATCGCGGCCGAGGTCGGGTACCACGAGCTCGCGCTGCGCTACTTCCACGCCGCGCTGTTCACGGACCTCGCCGACCTGCACGCCAACACGTCCGACGGCGTGCACGTCGCCTCCGCGGCGGGCGTGTGGGGCTGCCTCGTCTCCGGCTTCGGCGGCATGCGCGACGACCACAAGCACAGCCTCACGTTCGACCCGCGGCTGCCGGAGGGCTGGGCGGGCCTCACCTTCCGCCTGACCGTCCGCGGCACGCGCGCGAAGGTCGTCGTGCGTCCCGACGCGATGTCGTTCGAGGTGGAGACGGGGGACCGGTTCGTGGCGACGGTGCGCGGCACCCGCGTGGTCGTCACGCCCGGCGACGGCGTGGTCACCGTCCCGCTCGACGGCCAGGGCCCGCGGATCCCGGGCGAGCCCGACCCCGAGGCGCTGTGGGGCACGCGCCGCAAGGACGGCTCGGTCATCACGGCGTCGGTCCCGCACCACTCGGGCCCGAACGGCTGACTCAGCCGGCGTCCCAGGCGAGGCAGAGGGCGAGCCGGTCTCCCTGCGCCCAGCTCCGCTCGGTGGGCGTCCACACAACGGGCCGCAGCCCGGCCTCGGTCTCCGCGGCGTCCATCTCGCACCACGCCTCCGCGCGCCGGCGCACCTTGTCGGCGCCCGGCCAGGCGCCCTCGCCGAGGTCGAGCTGGCCCACGACCTCGGCGTCGTGCGGGTCGTCGCAGGGGACCACCGTCACCCGGCCGAGCGTGCCGTCGTCGGGCAGCTCCGCGAGGCAGTGGCCGGCACGGACCTGCCGCGAGGTCGCCGACGTCGGCCCGGTGACGTCGCCGAGCGGGCGGGTCTGCAGCCACGTGCCGAGCACGACGCCCCCGCCCCCGAGCACCGCGGCGACGAGCACGACGACGAGCGTGACCGCCAGGGCGCGGCGGCCCCGGCGTCGCGGGGGCGCCGACGCGGGCGCCCACCCCGCGTAGTAGGCCTCCTGCGGGTAGTAGCCCGCGGGCCCGGCCGACGGCGCGGGCGGCGGCGGGAGCGGCGCCCGCCCGGACGGCGTCGGCGGTGGCGGGGCCTGCCCCGGCGTCGCGGGGACCGGCGCCGTCCACGGCGGCGGGGGAGCGGGGGCCGGCGGGACCGGCGTCGATGGCCGATCGTCGCCGGGCGGGGGCGGCGGTGCCGGTGCGGGCGGCTGATCGGTCATGCGTGGAACCTAGCGCCCCCCGCGGCGGGCGCGCCGCCCGTCAGTCGGCGAGGTCGAGGACGACCGGCACGTGGTCGGACGGCCCCTTGCCCTTGCGCTCCTCCCGCTCGATCGCCGCGCCGACGACCCGGCGGGTGAGCGCCGGCGACGTCCACGCGAAGTCGATCCGCAGGCCCTTGTTCTTGGGGAAGGCGAGCTGCTGGTAGTCCCAGTACGTGTACTTGCCCTCCTCCGGCAGGAACCGGCGCGTGACCTCGGTGTACCCGATGTCGGCGAACGCGAAGAACGCCTTGCGCTCCGCCGGGGTCACGTGCGTCTGCCCCTCGAAGGCGGTGACGTCCCACACGTCGGTGTCGTAGGGGATGACGTTCCAGTCGCCCATGAGCGCGATCTGCGCCTCGGGGTCGCCGAGGTGGGGATCGATCCACGTCGACGCCGCCTCGAGCAGGCCGTCGAGGAACGACAGCTTGTAGCGGTAGTGGTCGTCCTCGGGGTGCCGGCCGTGCGGCACGTACAGGCTCCAGATGCGCACCCCGCCGCACGTCGCCCCGAGGGCGCGGGCCTCGATCTGCGGGTCGTCCTGACCCCAGTGGGGCTGGCCCGCGAAGTGGGTCTCGACGTCGGCCAGGCCGACGCGGGAGACGATCGCGACGCCGTTCCACTGGCTCGACCCGACGTGGGCCACCTCGTACCCCGCGGCCTCGAACACCGAGTACGGGAACTGGGCGTCCGTGCACTTGGTCTCCTGGAGCGCGAGCACGTCGGTACCCGAGCGCTCGAGCCACGCGACGGCACGATCGGCGCGGGCGCGGACCGAGTTGATGTTCCACGTCGCGATGCGCATGAGGCGACCGTACCCGTCCCGGCGGACACGTACCCTGGCCCCATGGGGACGGCACTGATCACGGGAGCGAGCGCGGGCCTGGGGCTGGAGTTCGCGTGGCAGCTCGCGACGGCGCGGCACGACGTCGTGCTCGTCGCGCGCGACGCCGAGCGGCTCGAGCGCCTCGCCGGGCAGCTCACCGCCGCCGCGGGCGTGCGGGCGGAGGTGCTGCCGGCCGACCTCGCCGTGCGCGACGACGTCGAACGGGTCGCCGACCGCCTCCGGGCGACCGAGCGACCGGTGGGCCTCCTCGTCAACAACGCGGGCTTCGGCGTCGGGCAGCCGATCGTGGGCGGCGACCTCGCGGCGCACGAGCGGGGCCTCGACGTCATGGTCCGCGCGGTCCTCGTCCTCTCCCACGCCGCGGCCGGGGCGATGGTCGAGCGGGGGCGGGGCGCCATCCTCAACGTCTCGTCGATCGCGGCCCTCATGGCGGGCGGCACGTACTCGGCGGACAAGGCGTGGGTCCGGGTCTTCACCGAGGCGCTCGCGGTGGAGCTCAAGGGCACCGGGGTGACGGCGACCGCCCTCTGCCCCGGCCTGGTGCACACCGAGTTCCACGACCGGGCCGGCCTCGACTACTCGTCCTACCCGGAGGTGGCCTGGCTCAACGCGGAGCAGGTGGTCGCGGCCGCGCTCGCGGACGTGCGCCGCGGGGCCGTGATCTCGACCCCGAGCCTGCGCTACACCGTGGCCGCCGAGGTCGTGCGGCTGCTGCCGCGGGCCGCGGTGCGGGCGATCTCCGGCGAGCGCCGCGTGCGCGAGTCCGGCGTCGACGCCCCCCGCTAGCCTGTCCGCCGTGGACCCCCTCGGCGGCCAGAACCCGCGCGACCGACTGCGTGACCTCATCGTCGACCTCGCGGTCGTGCACGGTGAGGTGACGCTCGCGTCCGGCGCGACCGCGCAGTACTACGTCGACCTGCGGCGGGTGACGCTGCACCACGAGGCGGCGCCGCTCGTCGGGCACGTCATGCTCGACATGCTCGAGGAGGCCGGGCTCGGCACGGCCGAGATCGACGCCGTCGGCGGGCTCACCCTGGGCGCGGACCCGGTGGCGACGGCGCTGCTGCACGCGGCGGCGTCGCGCGGCCTGGACCTCGACGCGTTCGTCGTGCGCAAGGAGGGCAAGTCCCATGGGCTGCAGCGGCGCATCGAGGGCCCCGACGTGGCGGGGCGTCGCGTGGTCGCCGTGGAGGACACGTCGACGACGGGCGGGTCCGTCCTCACGGCCGTCGCCGCGCTGCGCGAGGCGGGGGCCGACGTCGCGGGGGTCGCCGTCATCGTCGACCGCGACACCGGTGCGCGCGAGCGGGTCGAGGCCGAGGGCCTGCCCTACCTCGCGGTCTTCGGCCTCGCGGACCTCGGGCTGGCCTGAGCGGGGCCCGCCGTGGACGTCGACCTCACCGACGTGGCAGGGATCGGGTTCTCCCTCCTCTGGCTGCTGCTGGTGCCGGCGATCATCGTCGGCGTCGTCCGGTACCAGGCGCACCGCGCGAAGCGGCTGCGCGCGTGGGCGGCGGCCGCGGGCTGGACGTTCGTCGGCGCCGACCCGTCGTTCGTCGACAGGTGGCGGGGCGCGCCGTTCGGCGTCGGCCACACGCGGCGGGCGACGGAGGTGATGGTCGGGCGGTACGGCGAGCGCCCGGTCGTCTCGTTCACGTACTCGTACCGGACCGGCGGCGGGAAGAACCAGAGCACCGTCACGTACCACGTCCTCGCGATGGCGCTGCCGGCCTACCTGCCGACGCTCGAGCTCACGCCGGAGGGCCTCGGCGCCAAGGTGGCCAAGGCGTTCGGCGGGCAGGACATCCAGTTCGAGTCGGAGGACTTCAACCGCGCCTGGCGCGTCGAGGCCCGCGACCTGAAGTTCGCCCACGACGTCGTGCACCCCCGCCTCATGGAGCGCCTCCTGCGGCCCGACGCGCGGGGGGTCAGCATCCGCATCGAGGGCACCGACGTGCTCACCTGGGCGAGCGGGGCGACCGACGTGACGGCGATCGCGCCGCGTCTCGCCGTGCTGGCCGCCGTCGTCGACGCCGTGCCGCGCCACGTGTGGCAGGACCACGGGCACGACCCCGGCCCCTCCCTCGCGCCGCCCGCCCGGCGGGGCGGGCCCGCCGCCTGAGCCCGGGAGACGCGCCCGGAGTCCGCCCGGGCGCGCCCGGCCGCTCGCTACCATCGCCTCACGCTCACCCTGGAGGTCTCGTGGACGTCGTCGGCATCGTCCTGCTCGTCCTGCTCGCGGTCGTGCTCGTCGCCCTGGTCTGGGGCGTCGCGACCTACAACGGGTTCGTCCGGCTGCGGAACCTCGTGCAGGAGGCGTGGCGCCAGATCGACGTCGAGCTGCACCGGCGGCACGACCTCATCCCGAACCTCGTCGAGGCCGTCAAGGGCTACGCGGCCCACGAGCGGGCGGTCTTCGAGGAGGTGACCGCCGCGCGGGCGGCCGCGGCGGCGCCCGGCTCGAGCCCCGCCGAGCAGGCGGCGCAGGAGAACCAGCTCACCGCGGCCCTCGGCCGGCTGTTCGCCGTCGCCGAGGCGTACCCGCAGCTGCGGGCGAGCGAGAACTTCATGGCCCTGCAGGCCGAGCTGACGAACACCGAGGACCGCATCGCCGCGGGCCGGCGGTTCTACAACGCCAACGTCCGCCAGCTCAACACGAAGGTCGAGACCTTCCCGCCGAACATCGTCGCGCGCTGGTTCGGCTTCACGCGGGCCGAGTACTTCGAGACCGAGGACCCGGCGGTGCGGGCCGCCCCGCGCGTCGACTTCGGCACCGCCGAGGCCTGAGCCCCGCCGGCCCGGCCGCGGGGTGGGGTCCCCGCGGCGCTGCGTCGTCCCCGTCAGAGCGGCGCGACGGTGAGCACGACGGCGAGCACGACGCTCGCGACGACCTCGCCCACCCCGATGGCGCTCGGGCGGGCCGACGGCCAGTGCCGTGGCACGAGGCACGCGCGCACCGCCATGAGGGCGAGGAAGCCGCCGACCCACGGCAGCCACCACGCGAACACCGCCGCGACCGCGACGTGGTACACCACCGAGGCCGCGAACATCGCGCGGCTGCCGCGGTTGCGGATCATCGTCTTGACGTACAGGGCGGTGCCGACGAAGTAGGCGAAGCACGCCGCGGCCAGCATCCACCCCGGCGCCAGGCCGGCCCCCGGGAGCCAGGCGCCGTCGTCGGGCCGGCCCAGGCCGTAGGCGACGACCGCCATGAGGGCGGCTGCGGCGACGGTGAGGACGTCGTTGACGAGGGCACGCTCCGCGCGGCGGGCGGAGAAGGCGAGGCTCGCGGCCAGCAGCGGCGCGTACACGACGCCCCAGCGCACGAGGTCCGGCTCCGCCAGGAGCAGCGGGCCCCCGACGGCGGCCGCCGCGGCCGCGTAGGCCACCACCGGCGGGCGGTAGCGGGCCCGCAGCCGCGAGCGCAGCCAGACCGACGTCGCCCAGTAGGCGAGGTACGCCAGGAGCCACGCGAGCAGCAGCCAGGCGTGGGCGAGCCCGAGGTCGCCGCGGATCGCGCCCACGACCAGCGGGAGCAGGAGCATCGCCCACGCGCCGTGGTGGTTCGGCACCCACAGCCGGACCCAGCGGCGGGACGCGCGGTGGCCCGCTGCGGCGGCCGCGCCGGCGGGGGTCGCCGGCGCCGCCGGGCTCTCCGCCGCGGCGGCGGTGCCCGTGGACGCACCTGTCGACATGTCCGTGGACATGGTGGGCAGCCTAGACGCGTGCGGCGGGGCCGCGGGCACGCACGAGGGCCGCGGGGTCCCGGGCGGGCTCAGCCCTCGACGTCCTCCGTGGCGGCACCCTCGACGTCCTCCGCGGCGACCCGGTCGCGCTCGGCGGGCTCGTCGTAGCGCTCGTCGCGGGCCTTGCTGCGCTGGCGCAGGACCTCCACGACGATCGGGATGACGGACACCCCGACGATCCCGACCGCGATGAGCTCGATGTTGTCCTTGATGAAGGTCACGTTGCCGAGCAGGTAGCCGAGCACCGTCACGCCGACGCCCCAGAGGAACGCGCCGATCACGTTGTACGAGACGAAGTGCCGGTAGCGCATCCGCCCGATCCCGGCCGCGACCGGGGCGTAGGTCCGCACGAACGGCACGAACCTCGCGATGATGATCGTCCGGCCGCCGTACCTGTCGAAGTAGGCGTACGTCTGGTCGATGTACTGCTGCTTGAAGAACCGGGAGTCGGGCCGCCGGAACAGCCGGGCGCCGGCCTTCCGGCCGATGAGGTAGGCGGTCTGGTCGCCCGCGAACGCCGACACGAAGAGCGCGGCGCACAGGACCCACAGCGGCACGGTGATCTCGTCGTGCGCCACGAACATGCCGGCCGTGAACAGCAGCGAGTCGCCGGGCAGGAACGGGAAGAGAAGCCCCGTCTCGATGAAGACGACGACCACGACGCCGAGCAGCGCGTAGGGCCCGAACGACGCGATGAGCCTCTCGGCGTCCAGCCAGTCCGGGCCGAGCGCCGGCACCGCACCGGCCAGGGCGGCCGCCTCCAGGAACGTCACACGCGCCAGCGTACGGTCCGCCGCGCGTCGTCACCTTCCGTACCCGCGGAGGCCCCGGGCCGGGGTGGTGAGAGTCCCGTGAACGGGCCACGCTCGGAGGTGCCCTGCCGGCCGCGCGCCACGGCGCGCGTCGATAGGGTGTGGCCGGCGTCGGGCCAGGTCGGGAGGAAGGCCGAGGTGGACAGGGAGCTGCGGCTCGTCGGGATCAGCCGGTCGTTCGGGGACCACGTCGCCCTCGACGACGTGAGCTTCACGGTGCGGCCGGGGCGCACCACGGGGTTCGTCGGCGCGAACGGCGCGGGGAAGACGACCGCGATGCGGATCATCCTCGGCGTCCTCGCGCCCGACGCGGGGCGGGTCGAGCTCGGCGGGGAGCCGCTGACCCTGCCGGTGCGCGCGCGGTTCGGCTACATGCCCGAGGAGCGCGGCCTCTACCCGAAGATGAAGGTCGCCGACCAGCTGATCTACCTCGGCCGGGTGCACGGCCTCGACCTGGCGACGGCGCGGCGCAACACCGAGGCGCTGCTCGCCGAGCTCGGGCTCGCCGACCGCGCCGACGACGTGCTCCACACGCTCTCGCTCGGCAACCAGCAGCGGGTGCAGGTCGCCGCGGCGCTCGTGCACGACCCGATCCTGCTCGTGCTCGACGAGCCGTTCTCCGGGCTGGACCCGATCGCCGTCGACGCCATGGGCGCCCTGCTGCGCGAGCGGGCGGCGGCCGGGGTGCCCGTGCTCTTCTCGTCGCACCAGCTCGAGCTCGTGGAGCGGGTCTGCGACGACGTCGTCATCATTGACCACGGGCGGGTCGTGGCCGCCGGCGAGGCGCAGGAGTTGCGCGCCGCGCGGGCGGGCCGCCGCTACCGCGTCCGCGTGGCGCGCGACGGCGGCGCCCCCCTCGACGCCGCGGCGCTCGCCGCCGCCGTGCCGGGCGCCACGGTGGTCGACGGCGGGAACGGGGCCGCCGTCGTCGACCTGGGGACCGACGGCGACGAGCAGGCCCTCGTGGCCGCCGCGCTGGCGCAGGGCGCGCTGCGCGAGCTCACGCCGGTCGTGCCCACGCTGGCCGAGATCTTCCGGGAGGTCGTGCGATGAGCGGGCAGGTGAGCGGCGCGGTGAGCCGGGCCTGGCCCACGGTGAGCGTCGTCGCGGGTCGGGAGATCGCCGTCAAGCTCCGCGACAAGGCGTTCATCTTCACCACCGTCTTCATGCTGCTGCTCGTCACCGCGGCGACGGTGCTGCCGGTCCTGCTCACCCAGCGGGTGCCGGACGTGCGGGTGGCGGTCCAGGGCGACGCCGCCGTGGAGGTGGTCGAGCTCGCGGCCCGGCTCGGCGCGGAGGAGCAGGAGACGTCCGCCCCGCAGTCGCCCGCGGACCTGCTCGTGCTGACCGGGCTGCCCGCGGCGAACATCTCCTGGGTGACGGTCGAGCCCGGGGTCGACGTCGACCGCATCCTCGAGCAGGAGGACGTCTCGGCGGCGCTCCTCGGGGACGAGCTGACGTCGCTGCAGCTGGTCAGCCTCCGCGAGGTGCCGTCCGAGCTGAACACCCTCGTCACCGCCGCCTCCGCGGAGCTCCAGGCGGCCGAGGCCGCCGCGAGGAGCGGGCTCACCGCCGAGGAGTTCGCCGCGATCACGCAGCCCACGGCGCCCGCCGTCGAGCTGCTCGAGCCGCGCGAGGAGGGGACGATCCCTCCCGAGTTCATCGCCCTCGTCTTCGCGTTCCTCTTCTACCTGAGCGTGCTGACGTTCGGCATGTCGATCGCGCAGAGCGTGGTCGAGGAGAAGCAGTCGCGGGTCGTCGAGCTGCTCGTCGCGGCGATGCCCGTGCGGTGGCTGCTCGCCGGGAAGGTCCTCGGGAACACGATCATGGCGGTGGGCCAGGTGGCCGTCATCGTCGGCGCGGGCCTCGTCGGGGCCGTGGTCGCCGGGCAGTCCGCGCTCGTCGGCCAGCTCGCCGCGTCGTCGGGCTGGTTCGTGCTGTTCTTCCTGCTCGGCTTCGTCATGCTGTCGTGCCTGTGGGCGGTGGGCGGGTCGCTCGCCTCCCGCGTGGAGGAGCTCAGCTCGACGACGGCGGTCATGCAGATCCTCGTCATCGTCCCGTTCTTCGCCGCGGTGATGCCGATCGACGAGGGGACGCGGCAGGTGCTGTCGTACGTGCCGTTCACGGCGCCGCTGCTCATGCCCGCGCGCATCGTGCACGACGGGGTCGCGGCCTGGGAGCCCGTCGTCGCGGCCGTGCTGGTGCTCGCGACGGCGGTCGGCCTCGTCCTCCTCGGCGCGCGGCTGTACGCGGGCTCGGTGCTGCACACGTCGGGCCGGCTCAAGGCGGCGCAGGCGTGGCGCGGGGTCGCGTGACCGCGGGCCGATGAGCGAGCCCGCCGGGCCCGTGGAGCCCGCGGAGAGCACGGGGTCCGCCGGGCCCGTGGAGCCCGCCGTCGGCGTCGGGCCCTGGCCGGGCGGCGAGGCCGCGTGGCCGCGCCTGCCCGACGGCTCGCTCGACCCCCGCTACGACCCCGAGCTGCTCGCGCGCGGCGACCGGCGCAACGTCGTCGACGCGTACCGGTACTGGACGGTCGAGGCGATCGTCGCCGACCTCGACGCCCGGCGGCACCCGTTCCACGTCGCGATCGAGAACTGGGTGCACGACCTCAACATCGGGTCGGTCGTGCGCTCGGCCAACGCGTTCCTCGCGGCGGAGGTGCACGTCGTCGGGCGCCGGCGGTGGAACCGGCGCGGCGCCATGGTGACCGACCGCTACCAGCACGTGCGGCACCACCCCGACGTCGCGTCGCTCGCCGCCTGGGCGGCCGACGCCGGCCTGCCGCTCATCGGGGTGGACAACGTGCCGGGGTCGGTGCCGCTCGAGACGTACCCGATCCCGCGCGCGTGCGTGCTCGTGCTCGGCCAGGAGGGCCCCGGTCTGTCCGACGCCGCGCGGGCGGCCTGCGTCGACGTGCTGCACATCCGCCAGTTCGGCTCGACGCGGTCGATCAACGCGGGCGCCGCCGCGGCCATCGCCATGCACGCCTGGGTGACCCGCCACGCCCCGCCGCCGGAGCCGCCGGCGGGCGGCGGGGGTCGGCCGGACGTCCCGGCGCGCCCGGGCGAGTCCGTGGGACGATGAGGGCGAACCCAACCGCTCACTGATCAGGGAGTCTCCATGGCCATCGCCACCCCCGAGGTCTACGCCGAGATGCTCGACCGCGCGAAGGCCGGCGTGTTCGCCTACCCCGCGGTGAACGTGACGTCGTCGCAGACCCTCACCGCCGCGCTGCAGGGCTTCGCGGAGGCGGAGTCCGACGGCATCATCCAGGTCTCGGTGGGCGGCGCGGAGTACGCGTCGGGCTCCACCGTCAAGGACCGCATCGCCGGCTCGCTCGCCCTGGCCGCGTACGCGCGCGAGGTCGCCAAGAACTACCCGGTGACCGTCGCGCTGCACACCGACCACTGCGTCAAGAAGAACCTCGACAGCTGGGTCCGCCCGCTGCTGGCCCTCGAGGCCGAGCAGGTCAAGCGCGGCGAGCTGCCCACGTTCCAGTCCCACATGTTCGACGGCTCGGACATCCCGCTCGACGAGAACCTCGTCATCGCCGCCGAGCTCCTCGAGCTGTCCCAGGCCGCCCGCACCATCCTCGAGATCGAGGTCGGCGTCGTCGGCGGTGAGGAGGACGGCCACGAGGCCGCCATCAACGAGAAGCTCTACACGACCGTCGAGGACGGCCTGAAGACCGTCGAGGCGCTCGGCGTCGGCGAGAAGGGCCGCTACATGACGGCCCTGACCTTCGGCA
>JAAZAC010000122.1 GCA_012514545.1 Actinomycetales bacterium
CCCAGCGCCCCGGCCCGAGCAGCATGACGCTCCGGCCGCGCAGCGCGGCGTTGAGCCGCCCGATGTGGCGGGCGACCTCGTACCGCTCGTGCTGGTCCAGGTCCAGGTACTCCGCCGGCCGCACGAGAATGACGTGGTCGAGCGGGATCCGCACGTTGCCGCCCATGAACCGGCCGCGCGAGGCGAACAGGGCGCCCTCGTCGTCGTCGGGCATGGGCACCGGCGCGCCGACGCCCCGCGTCTGCAGCGGGCGGCACTGGAGCACGTTGACCCGGAACGGGCCGTCCGGCGTGAAGTTCGCGGTGAACTCGATGTCGACGGGGTGCTCGTACGCGGCGCAGAGCGTGGCGAGGATCTCCCGCATGACCGCCGGGAACTCCGTCTCGGCGAGCACCCGCCGGAAGTCCAGGAGGTGCGTGCGCACGACCTCCCGCCGGCCGCGCTCCCGGGCCCGCCGGGCGGCCTCCTCGTCCGGCCGGGCGAACAGGCCCGGGTCGACCTTGAGGTCGCCCGCGAGCACCTCCTCCAGCCCGCGGCTGCGCCAGGCGTTCTCCCGCAGCGACAGGACGTCGACGCCGCGCTGGGAGTACTTCTTCTCGTCCCCGTAGTCCATCGGGGGCAGCCGCAGCGGGTCGTCCAGGCACACGATCCGCGCGTAGTCGCCCACCGTGCGGTCCACCGCGCGCGTGCCGAGGCCGAGGACGAGCCGCAGCATCCCGGCGTCGGCGTCCATCGAGGAGTCCCACAGGTAGAGGTTCTGGCTGTTCCCGACGCCGGCGAGGTGCGGGAAGTAGTCCTCGCCGTGCTGGTCCCCCGAGACGCGCTGGACGAGGATCGCCATCTGCTCGTCGAGGTCCATGAGCCCGCGCTCGGCCCGGTAGTCCAGCGCGTCGGAGCTCATCGCGCTCGCGTAGACCTGGCGGACGGCGTTCTCGAACGCCCGGTAGCGCTCCTCCGGGGTGCCCTGGTTGACGCACCAGACGCTGTCGTACTTGCCCGCGAACGCGTTGCCGAAGTCGTCCTCGAGCAGCGAGCTCGAGCGCACGATGATCGGCGACTGACCGAAGTACTCGAGCATCTGCATGAACTGCTCGCGGATGTTCTGCGGGAAGACGCCGTGCAGCAGCTTCTCGCGCAGCTCCGGGGCGTGCTCGTAGTAGCCCTCGCGGGTGCGCTGGCGGGCCCGGAGCGGCCACCAGCCGTTCTGAACGATGTACGTGTAGAAGACGTCCGAGCCGAGGTAGTACGAGTCGTGCGGCTCGAGGTGCCGCACCACCCGCTCCCCGCCGTCGCACTCGAGGATCCGGCGCGCCAGCAGCATGCCGACGCTCTTGCCGCCGATGCGGCCCGTGCCGACCTCGCGCGCGGCGATCTCGAGGAGGTCCGGCAGCGTGACGTACCGCGCGAGGAGCTCCGCCATCCGCGGCGAGCCGCCGAGGACCATGCTGCGCAGCTGCGACGCCGCCGCCTCCTGGGCGTGGTCGGGCAGCTCGAGCGCGTCGCGCGCCCGGTCGAACGCCACCGCCCACGGGTCCAGCCGGTCGCCGGAGCGCCGCATCCGGGAGAACAGCTCCGCGGCCTCCGCGCTGGCCGTGATGCACACGGCCTCGTCGCCGTCGATGAGGTTGGGGAAGAACATCGTCGGCGAGTACCGCTGCCAGACCTTGAGCGGGTGGACGTAGGTGCGGCCCTCGACGCGGTAGACGTCCAGGAGGAGCTGGGTGGTCTCCCGGATGTTCGCCACCGTGCCGAACGTGTGCTCCGCGCGCCGCAGGGCGAAGTACGCGACGGTGTCGAGCTCGTAGAGGAACGGGCACGCGACCTTGAAGAAGTTCGCGATCATGAGGTCGGAGTGCCAGTAGCGCAGCAGGTCCGTCAGTGCGTCGAAGACGTAGAAGACCCCGCGCCCCTCCCCCGCGATGAGGTCGTGCACGTCCGTGGCGAAACGCTCGAAGCCGCGGGTGGGGTCGACGTCGACCCGCACGGCCCGCGGGTCGTCGACGAGCGGCTCGTGGTCGCCGAAGCGCACGTAGACGAGGCGGCGGCCGTCGGCGAGCGTCCGGGCCACGAACGCGTCGACCATCGGCCGGTAGTCGTCGACCTCGTCCACCTGCCACACGACGTTGTCCCCCAGCCGGAGCCCGTCGATGACGCTGTCGAGGCCGAGCAGGCCCGTGCCGATCCGGCCGGGGGCGGTCGCAGTCATGACGGCATCATGCCGCGCGCGGCCGCCCGGGCGGCGACCCGTCCGGGCCCGGGTCCGCCCGGTCGTGGCAGGCTGTGCCCATGGCCGACACGCCCCGCCCCCCGCGCCGCCCCGCCGGCTCCCCCGGCCGTCCCGCCGGTGCGTCCGCGCGCCCGTCGGCACGCCGCGCCGCGCCGACGCCGGACGGCGCCGGCCCCGAGGCGCCCGCGCCGCAGACGTCGCTCACCGACCGCTGGTGGTGGAGCGGTGCTGCGCTCGCCCTCGTCGGCGTCGTCGTGGCGGCGTGGCAGTGGCGCTCGATCGCCGACGGCGAGTCCGTGTGGGCCACCTGGGTGGTGGCCGGGCTCGGCCTCGTGGCCGTCGTCGTGGGCGGCCTGTGGCTGCTGCGCGACCGCCCGCGCGGCGGGGCGCGCGGGAACGGGCCGGACGAGCCCGCGTCCTAGGCGCCCCGGGGCGGCGCTCAGGCGATCACGAGCACGAGGTCGCCGCCCTCGAGCTGCTGCACGTTCGCGATGGCGACGCGCTGCACGGTGCCGGACACCGGCGTCGTGATGGCGGCCTCCATCTTCATGGCCTCGATCGTGGCGACGGTCTGGCCGGCCTTGACCTTCTGCCCCTCCTGGACCACCGGCGTCACCGCGCCCGCGAACGGGGCGGCGATCTGGCCTGGCGTGCCGGGGTCGGCCTTCTCGGCGGTGGCCTGGTCGACGTCGACGGACCGGTCGCGCACCTGGATGGGCCGCAGCTGGCCGTTGAGCGTGAACATCACGGTGCGCATGCCGCGCTCGTCGGGCTCGCCGACGGCCTCGAGGCCCACGAGGAGGTTGACGCCCCTGTCGAGCTGCACCTCGACCTCGCTCGACGGGCTCATGCCGTACAGGTAGCGCGCCGTGTCGAGCACCGAGAGGTCGCCGTACGCCGCCCGGAACTGGCGGAACTCCTTGGTGGGCCCGGGGAACAGGAGCGTGTTGAGCCGGTCGCGGCGCGTCGCCGAGTCGGCCTCGAGGTCCGCGCGGTCGGTGTCCGTGAGCGGCACCTGGGCGCGGCGCGGCGGGCGGCCCTGCAGCGCCTTGGTGCGGAACGGCTCGGGCCAGCCACCGGGCGGGTCGCCGAGCTCGCCCTCGAGGAACCCGATGACGGAGTCCGGCACGTCGTAGGTCTCCGGGTGCTCCGCGAAGTGCGCCGGGTCAGCGCCGCGGGCCACGAGGTGCAGAGCCAGGTCGCCGACGACCTTGCTCGACGGCGTGACCTTGACGAGGCGGCCCAGGATCCGGTCCGCCGCGGCGTACATGGCCTCGATCTCCTCGAACCGGTCCCCCAGCCCGAGGGCGATCGCCTGCTGGCGCAGGTTGGAGAGCTGGCCGCCGGGGATCTCGTGGTCGTACACGCGGCCGGTGGGCCCGGGCAGGCCGGACTCGAACGGCCGGTAGATGCGCCGCACGGCCTCCCAGTAGGGCTCGAGGTCGCACACGGCCCGCAGCGACAGGCCGGTGTCCCGCTCGGTGTGCGCGAGCGCCGCGACGAGCGCGGACAGCGGGGGCTGGCTGGTGGTGCCCGCCATCGAGGCGCTCGCCACGTCGACGGCGTCCACGCCCGCGTCGATGGCGGCCACGAGCGTGGCGAGCTGCCCGCCCGGCGTGTCGTGCGTGTGCAGGTGGACGGGCAGGTCGAACCGCTCGCGCAGCGCCGTGACGAGCCGGCGCGCGGCCGGCGGGCGGAGCAGCCCGGCCATGTCCTTGATCGCGAGCACGTGCGCGCCCGCGGCCACGATCTGCTCCGCGAGCTCGAGGTAGTAGTCGAGCGTGTACAGGTCCTCCGCGGGGTCGGACAGGTCGGCCGTGTAGCAGAGCGCGACCTCCGCGACGGACACCCCCGTCTCGCGGACGGCGTCGATCGCGGGCCGCATCTGCTCGACGTCGTTGAGCGAGTCGAAGATGCGGAAGATGTCGATGCCCGTGGCGGACGCCTCGGCGACGAACGCCCGCGTCACCGCCTCCGGGTACGGCGTGTAGCCGACCGTGTTGCGGCCGCGCAGCAGCATCTGGAGGGCGACGTTCGGCAGGGCCTCCCGCACGGCCGCGAGCCGCTCCCAGGGGTCCTCGCCGAGGAAGCGCAGCGCGACGTCGTACGTCGCCCCGCCCCACGTCTCCATGCTCAGCAGGCCGGGGGTCATCCGTGCGACGTACGGGGCCACCTTGACCAGGTCGTAGGTGCGCACGCGGGTCGCCAGGAGGGACTGGTGGGCGTCCCGGAAGGTCGTCTCCGTCACCGCGACGGCGGTCTGCTCGCGCAGCGCGCGGGCGAAGCCCTCCGGCCCGAGCTCGAGCAGCCGCTGGCGGGTCCCCGGCGGGGGCGGCGCCTGCAGGTCGATCGCGGGCAGCTTGCGCGCCGGGTCGGGCAGGTCGCCCGGGAGACCGTGCGGCCGGTTCACGGTGACGTCCGCGAGGTACGTGAGCAGGCGGGTGCCCCGGTCCGCGCTGACGCGCGCGGCGAGGAGCTGCGGCCGCTCCTCGATGAACGACGTCGACAGGTGGCCGTCGACGAACTCCGGGTCGGCCAGGACCGCCTGGAGGAACGGGATGTTCGTGCGCAGACCGCGGATGCGGAACTCGGCGAGGGCGCGCCGGGCGCGGGCCACCGCCGTCGGGAAGTCGCGGCCCCGGCACGTGAGCTTGACGAGCATCGAGTCGAAGTGGCCCGTGACCTCGGCGCCCGCGCTGGCCGTCGCGCCGTCGAGCCGCACCCCGGCCCCGCCCGGCGAGCGGTAGGCGATGATCCGGCCGGTGTCGGGCCGGAACCCGTTCGCCGGGTCCTCCGTGGTGATGCGGCACTGCAGGGCCGCGCCGTTGACGCGCACGGACTCCTGCCGGATGCCGATGTCGGCGAGGGTCTCCCCCGCCGCGATCCGCATCTGCGCCTGCACCAGGTCGATGTCGGTGACCTCCTCCGTCACCGTGTGCTCGACCTGGATCCGCGGGTTCATCTCGATGAACACGTGCCGGCCGGCACGCTCGCCCACGGTGTCGACGAGGAACTCCACGGTGCCCGCGTTGACGTAGCCGATGCTGCGCGCGAACGCGACCGCGTCGCGGCACAGGGCGTCGCGCAGCGCCGGGTCGAGGTTCGGGGCGGGCGCGATCTCGACGACCTTCTGGTGCCGCCGCTGCACGGAGCAGTCGCGCTCGTACAGGTGCACGACCTCGCCCGACGCGTCGCCGAGCACCTGCACCTCGATGTGCCGCTGCCGCAGCACCGCCCGCTCGAGGAACACCGTGGGGTCCCCGAACGCGCTGTCGGCCTCGCGCATCGCCGCGGCGAGCGCCTGCGGGAGCCGCTCGGGGTCGTCCACGCGGCGCATGCCGCGCCCTCCCCCGCCGGCGACCGCCTTGACGAAGAGCGGGAACCCGACGTCGGCGGCCGCGGCGACGAGCTCGGCGACGTCGGCGGACGGCTGCGACGACGGCAGCACGGGGATCCCGGCGGCGCGGGCGGCCTCGAGCGCGCGCACCTTGTTGCCGGCGAGCTCGAGGACGTCGGCGGGCGGGCCGATGAAGGCGATCCCGGCCTCCGCGCACGCGCGGGCGAGGTCGGGGTTCTCGGACAGGAACCCGTAGCCCGGGTACACGGCGTCGACCTCGGCCTCGCGCGCGACGCGCATGATCTCGCCGACGTCGAGGTAGGCGCGCACGGGGTGGCCCGGCTCGCCGATGAGGTACGCCTCGTCGGCCTTGAGGCGGTGCTCGGAGTTGCGGTCCTCGTACGGGAAGACCGCGACGGTGCGGGCCCCCAGCTCGTAGGCGGCGCGGAACCCGCGGACGGCGATCTCGGCACGGTTGGCGACGAGCACCTTCGAGAACACGCAGGACACCTCGTGGTCGGCGGGGTCGGGTGGCAGCACGCTAACGGTTCGGCGCGCCCGATGGTGAGGCGTCCATCGCGCGGACGTCAAGCGGACGCCATGACCACGCCAAGGTGCGGCAACGAACGGGCCCGACGGGCCGGACCCTCGTGGGCGTGGAGACGCTCAGCCCGCGTTCCGCGCGCGCCGGCGGACGGAGAGCTCGTCGTCGCCGTCGACGAGCGGGGTCGACTCGTCCGCGCGCTCCGTCGGCAGGGAGGCGAGGCTGCCCTCGACCTCGCGCCACACGCGCCCGACCGCGATGCCGAACACGCCCTGGCCGCCCTGCACGAGGTCGATGACCTCGTCCGCCGACGTGCACTCGTACACCGAGGCGCCGTCGCTCATGAGCGTGATCTGCGCCAGGTCCTCCACGCCGCGCTCGCGCAGGTGGCCGACGGCGGTGCGGATCTGCTGGAGCGAGACGCCCGTGTCGAGCAGCCGCTTGACGACCTTGAGCACGAGGATGTCGCGGAAGCTGTACAGCCGCTGGGTCCCCGAGCCGTGCGCCGGCCGGATGGACGGCTCGACGAGGCCCGTGCGGGCCCAGTAGTCGAGCTGGCGGTAGGTGATGCCCGCGGCGCGGCACGCCGTCGGGCCGCGGTAGCCCGTCGTCGTGTCCAGGTCCGGCAGGTCGTCGCCGAACAGGAGGCCCTGGGCGCGCTGCGGGATCCGCGCCGACTGCGGCATCGACTCTCCGGTGCTCACGCGCCGCTCCCCTCGTCCCCCCGGGACGCTCCCCGGTCCATCTGTCCACCGGTCACGCTAGGGCGGGGCCTGCCGCAAATCAACGACGCCACGCGCTCCGCCGCCCGCGTGTTGCGCGGTCAAAGTCTAAGTCTCAGGTTGAAGGTGACCTTTGGCCCGTCCGGGGCCGCGGTCACGGCCCCGAGCCCTGCTCGCCCTCGTCCTTGGCGACGAAGTCGTCGGCGCTCACCGTGTCGAGGAACGCCCGGAACTCCTCGACCTCCTCCTCCTCGCTCGCCGTCTCCTGGACCTCGAGGCCCGACTCGTCGAGCACGTCCCGGTCGCAGAGCACCGGCGAGCCGGACCGCACCGCGAGCGCGATCGCGTCCGACGCGCGCGAGTCGATCCGCCGGCCGTCGCCGAGCACGAGCGCGGCGTGGAAGACGCCGTCGATCAGCGCCACGATCTCGACCCGCTCGAGGACGGCGCCGAGGGTGCGCAGCACCGTCGCGAGCAGGTCGTGCGTCATCGGTCGTGGCGGCACGACGCCCGCCTGGCCGGCCGCGATCGCCTGCCCCTCCGTGAGCCCGACGACGATCGGGAGCACGCGTCCGCCCTCGGCGTCCAGGAGCAGGACCACGACCTGGTCGAGCGGCACCTGGCGCCGAACCCCCAGCACCTGCATCTCAACGAGGTCGTCCCGCATGCCACCACGCTACGTCGCCGTGGCGGCGGTGGCACCCCTTTCCCGGCGATCCGCGCGGGTGATGGCGCGGGCCCCGGTCAGAGCCCGCGGTCGGCCACGCCGGCGCGCACGAGGACCGTGTGCAGGCGCGCGCAGAGCTCGCCGACCTCGGCCGCGACCGTGGCCGCGTGCGCCTGCGCCGCCACCGTGCGCTGGCCGCGGAGCGGGGCCACGATCTGCTCCACCATGTCCACCTGGCGGTCCGCGGCCGTCCGGAACGGCCGCAGGTGGCGCGCCTCCACGCCGTGCTCGGCGAGGGCGAGCGCCACCTCGAGCGCGTCGCGCGCCCACGCCGGCAGGTGGCCGCTCGCGTCGCGGCGGAGCACCCCGGCGTCGACGAGCTCCTGCACGACCTCGGGCGTCGTGCCGGCCGCCTCCGCCAGCGCGTCGACGGTGTACCGCGCGGGCGTGCCGGTGCGCTCGCCGTTCGACGCCGCCAGCCGCGGCCCGGGCACGTCCGTGGTGCGCCCGGCGTCGAGGTCCGCGAGCTGCTCCCGGATCACGCGCAGCGGCAGGTACTTGTCCCGCTGCTGGCGCAGCACGAACCGCAGCCGCTCGAGGTCGGCCGGGCTGTACTGGCGGTACCCCCCGGCCGTCCGCCGCGGCTCGACCAGGCCCTGCTCCTCGAGGAAGCGCAGCTTGGACGGCGTCAGCGTCGGGAAGTCGGCCCCGAGGTCGGCGAGCACGTCCGAGATGCGCATGGTCGGCTCGCGGGAGACACCCGGCGGCCAGGGCTCGACGACGCGCGGCCGCGCCTCGGCCGGTGCCGCCGGCTCACCCTCGGGGGCGGGTCGGGCCGGGCTCACGACGACGCGCCCGCCCCCTGCTGCCCGCCGGCGCCGGGCTCGGCGGGACCGCCGCCGGAGGCGTCCCCGCCCGACCGGGCCGGGCTCGGGTGGAACGTCATCCGGAACTTGCCGATCTGGACCTCGTCGCCCGCCTTGAGCACCGCGCGCTCGATGCGGTCGCGGTTGACGTACGTGCCGTTGAGCGAGCCGACGTCACGCACGACGAACTCGTCGCCCTCGCGCACGAACTCGACGTGCTTGCGGGAGACCGTCACGTCGTCGAGGAAGATGTCGGCGTCCGGGCTGCGGCCGGCCACCGTGCGGTCGGCGTCGAGCAGGAACCGCGCGCCGGCGCTCGGCCCGCGCTGGACGACGAGGAGGGCGGACGTGGGCGGCAGAGCGGCGACGGCGGCCTGGGCCTCGGGGCTCAGGCCGGCCGGCGCGTCGTAGTCGGCCGCGCCGGTGACGCCCTCGCCGAAGCTGATCGTCGTGTCGGCGGCCGCCCAACGTGCCTCGGACGGGTCGCGCTCTGTCATCGGTCCTCCTCGCCAGCGGATCGGCCGGGGTGGTGCTGACAGCCTAAGCGCTCCCCCGTGGGTCCCGGCAGCCCCCGCGCCTCAGTCCGTCGGCTCCGCCGGGACCGGCGTCGCGTAGCGCAGCGGGGCCGGGTCGCGGATCGCGGTGATCCGGACGACGTCCTGCGCCAGGACGCTCGTCGTGCCCCCGGCCGTGCGCACGACGGCGAGGGCCCCGCCGGGGATGCTCAGCGCCGTCGTGATGGTGTCCGGGTCCCCGATGACGAGCCAGCGGTACGGGGCGCTGAGCACGACGCCGTCGACCTCGACGCCGTCCGGGGCGTCGACGATGTAGCTCGACGCGGTGATGCGCAGGTCGCCGAGCTGGATGGCCTCGGCGCCCGCGTTGCGCAGCTCCTCGAGCACGTTGTAGAGCGTCGCGGCCCGGATCTCGCCGCGCGGGTCGGCGATGACGATCTCGACGCCGGGTCCCTCGGCCGGCAGCCGGCCCGCGAGGATGCCCTGGACGGTCGCGCGCTCGAGCGCGGCCTCGCGCGCCGCCCGCTGCGTGTCGGAGCTGTTGACGAGCTCGGTGCGCTGCGCCCGCAGGGCCGCGACCTGGCCCTGGAGGTCCTCCGCGTTGCGCGTGACGTCGTCGAGGATCCGCACCAGCTCGTCCTGGCGCAGGCTGGACAGGCCCTCCGAGCGGTTCGCCTGCACCTGGACGACGACGGCGAAGCCGAGCACGGCGCACAGCAGGCCCGTGAGGAGCTGGCCCCGCGTGGCGCGGGGTACGGCGGCCTTCGCGAGCGTGCCCCAGGGGTTGGGCTCGGGCTCGTCGCCGGGGAGGCGGTGGTCGGGGGCCATCGTCACGCCTTCAGCAGGTGCCGCCGGATCGCGGCCGCGTTGGAGAAGATCCGGATCCCGAGGACCACGACGACGGCGGTCGACAGCTGGGTGCCGACGCCGAGCTGGTCCCCCAGGAAGACGATGAGCGCGGCGACGACGACGTTCGACAGGAACGAGACGACGAAGACGCGGTCGTCGAAGATGCCGTCGAGCAGCGCGCGCAGGCCGCCGAACAGCGCGTCGAGCGCCGCGACGACGGCGATCGGCAGGTACGGGGCGAGCGCGGCCGGCACCGTCGGGTCGAGGTAGAGCCCGAGCCCGGCGCCGACGAGCAGGCCGATGAGCGCGATCATGACGAACCCTCCTGCGACGACGACCCCGACGATCCCACACCCGGCCGCTTCGCGTGGCTCAGTGTCGGCGTGGGCGCGCCCGGCAGCCGGAGCTCGGTCTCCGCCGTCGTCGTCGCGGTGATGCCGTAGGTGCTCTGGAGGAAGGTGAGGTGGTTGGCGGCGGCGGAGCGCGCGAAGCCCGTCTGGATGGCCCGCACGTCGCCGATCGCCTCGACCCGGTACGGGGGAAGCACGGGCGCGAGCCCCACGAGGATGGCCTCGCCCGCGGTGCGGATGGCGCTCGTGGACGTCAGCCGCTGGCCGTTGACCGCGATCGCCTCGGCCCCGCTCGCCCACAGCGCGTTCGTGACGACCTGGAGGTCGACGTCCTGGACGCGGGCGGCGGGGTCGACCTCGCCGTCGCCGTCCGGGGCGGGCTGGTCGCCGTCCTCGAGCACGATGACGAGGCCGGGCCCGGCGACCGGGACGGCGCCCGAGAGGAGCTCGGCCTCCTCCAGCCTGGCCCGCAGCGCGGGGTCGGCCGCGAGGGCCGCCTCCTGGATCGCCGCGACCTCGCCCGCGATGGCCTCCCGCTCAGCGGCGAGGGCCTCGGCCGCCCGGGTGCGCTCCTCGATCTCGCGCACGAGCAGCTCGCGGGGCGACGGGCCGCCGTCGGGCGTGCGCAGCTGCAGCACCGCGACCATCGTCGCGGCACCCAGGAGCACCGCGAGGACGGCGGCGGGCACCGTCCGGCGCGGGCGGACGGCGGCGGGCTCGCGCCGGCGGCGCTCCGCGGCCACCGCGTAGTCCGGCTCCAGGGCGTTGCTCGAGATCGCGGTGAGCAGGCTCATCGACGCGTCGACGGCGCGCCCGACCCGGCGTCCGCTCACGGCCGGCCACCACCGGCCGCGGCGACGGCCCGCCGCTCCGCCCGGGCCCGGGCGAGCTCCTGCGCCGCCTGGCGCAGGTAGACCGCGCCCGCGAGCCAGTACAGCGCGACGCCCCACAGGGCCGTGGCCCAGCCCGCCACGTCGGCGGCCGTGCCGACCCAGCCGGGCCACCGCGCGAGGAGCAGCAGCGGGAAGGCGTAGAGCAGGGCGAACGTGCCGGCCTTGCCGACGAAGTGCACGGGCAGCGGGCCGATGCGGCGCGCGAGGAGGACCGCGAGCACGACCGTGAGGAGCACGTCACGCCCCACGATGACCCCGACGAGCCACCACGGCACGACGTCCCGGCTCGCCAGCACGAGCAGCGTGACGAGGATGAAGAGCCGGTCGGCCGACGGGTCGAGCAGCTCCCCGAGCCGCGACTGCTGGCCGAGCGCGCGGGCGAGCCGCCCGTCGAGCCAGTCGCTCGCCCCGGCGACGACGAGGACCACGAGGGCCGCCGCGTCGTGCCCGCGCAGGGCGAGCACCGCGAACACGGGCACGAGGAGCAGCCGGGCGAGGCTCACGAGGTTGGGCACCGTGAGCCAGTCGGGCCGCGGGCGGGGCGCGGCGTCGGCGGGGCGCGCGCCCGACGCCGACCCGTCGGTCCCGATCACTGGCTGCCCTCCCACGCGTCGTGCCTGCCGCGATCCTATTGCCCGCCCTCTCGCCCGGATGCGTCGTCCCCGTGGGCCGCCCGGTCGCCCTCCCGCCGGCGGTGCCCCGGACCGCTCCCCCGGCGGGGTCGCCATGGCCAGGGCAGCACCGGCCCGGGATACTGGCGGGACACCGGACGGACCGCCGTCGGGCCGGGGACTGGAGGACGCATGGACAAGCTCTCCCTCGTGGCGCTGGCGCGGAACGAGCTGGAGGCCGCGCGGCGCTCGTCGGCGGGGCGCAGCGCGAAGACCGTCCACGGCGGCCACGAGAAGGTCCTGCGCCAGACGCTCGTCGCCCTGTGCGCCGGCCGGGCGACGGACCAGTGGGAGAACCCGGGCGAGGCCACGGTGCACGTCGTCACGGGCCGGGTCGCCGTGGCGACCGACCGGGCCACCTGGGAGGGCTCCCCGGGCGACCTCATCGTGGTGCCGCGGGAGCGGACGGCGATCCGCGCGCTCGAGGACAGCGTCGTGCTGCTCACGGTGGCGAAGCTGCCGTGACCGAGGCCGGCCGCGCCCCGGGCGACCACGGCCCCGCGGCCGCCGCGCACACGAGCCGCCCGCACGTCGGCGCGCGCCTCGAGGACCGCGCGTACGCCCTCCTGGCGCGCCGGCTGGCCCGCCGCGGGTGGGTGCCGCGGATCGAGCCCTACGCGGGGTACGGCGCCCCCGGCTGGGTCCGGGTGATGGCCCGGGCGGTGCTCGCGCCGCCGGGCACCTCGAGCGCGCAGGTCGCCGAGGAGGACGCCGCGTCGGCCCGCCGGGCCGTGCGCGGCTGGCGCAGCTTCCTCACCGTGCCGGTGGCGCACGCCGCGCTGCGCGTCGAGGTCGCGGGCCGGGAGCACGACGTGCGCGCCGACCGCGGCGGCTACGTGGACGCCGTCCTGGAGGCGGACCTCGACCCGGGCTGGGGCGAGGTCGGGCTCTCGCTCGGCGGCTCGGCGGTCCGGGCGCCGGTGCTCGTGGTGCCGCCCGGACCGGGCGTGGCGCTGGTCAGCGACGTCGACGACACGGCGATGGTGACCGCCCTCCCCCGGCCCCTGCTCGCCGCGTGGAACACCCTCGTGCTGCACGAGTACGCCCGGCGGCCCGTGCCCGGCATGGCGGGGCTCTACCGGCGGTGGCTCGCCGCGAACCCGGGCGCGCCGACCTTCTACCTGTCCACCGGGGCGTGGAACGTCGCGCCCGCGCTGCGCCGGTTCCTCGAGCGCGCGGGCTGTCCTCTCGGCCCCCTCCTGCTCACCGACTGGGGGCCCACGAACACCGGCTGGTTCCGCAGCGGGCGCGAGCACAAGCTCACGACCCTCCGGCGCCTGTTGCGGGAGTTCCCCGAGCGGCGCTGGGTGCTCGTCGGCGACGACGGGCAGCACGACCCGCAGATCTACGCGCAGATCGCCGAGGAGCACCCCGGCCGGGTGGCCGTCGTCGCGATCCGGCAGCTGAGCCCGGCCGAGCAGGTGCTCGCGCACGGCACGCCGAGCGCCCCGCGCGAGCAGCAGCGCGCGCACCCGGGCGCGCCCGTCGTCGTGCGCGGGGCGGACGGCAACGCGCTCGCCCTCGCCCTCATCGACGCCGGGGTGCTCCGGACGCCCTGAGCGGGCCGCCCGTCAGGCGGGCCGCGGCGCCGCGACGGCCGCCGCCACCTGGGCGACGAGCGCGTCGACGTCCTCCTCCGTCGTGTCGAACGCGCACATGAGCCGCACCATCCCGGGCCGGCCGTCCCAGTCGTAGAACCAGTACCGCTCCCGCACGCGGTCGGCGACGCCCGGGGGCAGCACCGCGAACACGGCGTTGGCCTCGACCGGCAGCGCGATCTCGACGCCCGGCACCGCCGCGAGCCCGTCCCGCAGCCGCCGCGCCATCGCGTTGGCGTGCCGCGCGGACCGCAGCCACAGGTCGCCGTCGTACAGCGCGAGGAGCTGCGCGGAGACGAACCGCATCTTCGACGCGAGCTGCATGTCCATCTTGCGCAGGTACCGGATCCCGTCGACCGCGGCGGGCTCGAGCACGACGACGGCCTCCGCGGCCAGGGCCCCGTTCTTCGTGCCGCCGAGGCTGACGACGTCGACGCCCACGTCCGTGGTCAGGGCCCGCAGGGGCAGGCCGAGCGAGGCGGCGGCGTTCGCGAGCCGGGCGCCGTCGACGTGCACGCGCAGCCCGAGCGCGTGGGCGGCCTCGCAGATGGCGGCGGTCTCCTCGGGCGTGTAGGCCGTGCCGACCTCGGTGGACTGCGTGATCGAGACGACGGCGGGCTGGGCGCGGTGCTCGTCGCCGCGGCCGCCCGCGCGCTCCGCGACGAGCTCGGGCGTCAGCTTCCCGTTCTCCGTGGGGGCGGTGAGCAGCTTGAGGCCCGCGACGCGCTCGGGCGCCGCGTTCTCGTCCGTGTTGATGTGCGCCCACTCGGTGCACACGACCGCGCCCCACCGCGGCACCATCGACTGCAGCGCGACGACGTTCGCCCCGGTCCCGTTGAACACCGGGTACGCCTCGACGGGCCGGCCGAACTGCTCGGCGAGCACGTCCTGGAGGCGCTGCGTGTAGACGTCGGCGCCGTAGGCGGTCTGGTGGCCGCCGTTCGCGGCGGCCAGCGCCGCGAGCACCTCGGGGTGGACGCCGGCGTAGTTGTCGGAGCCGAAGTCGCGGCGGGTCGGGTCGTGGCGGCGGAACGTGTCGGCAGCGGGGGTGGTGCTGCCCTCGGTGGGGGTCGTGGTCACCCGCGCATCCTCTCACCGGCGGCGCGGGGCCCGCGGGGACCCCCGTCCGGCGTCGGCGGCCGGGCCGGGCGGCTCAGCCGCCGACGGCGGCGAGCAGGTCCTGGAGGACGCCGATCTCCGCGGTCTGGGAGTCGACGACGGCCTGGGCGAGGCGGCGCACCTCCGGCCGGACCGCCCGGTCGAGCGCGGCCTCCGCCATCGCGACGCCGCCCCGGTGGTGCTCGATCATCAGCTCGAGGAACAGCCGCTCGGCCTCGGTGCCGTCCGCCGCGCGCAGCTGTGCCATCTGCTCCTCGGTCGCCATCCCGGCCATGGTGCCGTCGCCGGTGCCGGCGTGTGCGTGACCGGCGGCCCACGCCATGGGGGGCGCGGTGGACGCCTGCGGCAGCCCCCAGACGGCGAGCCAGCCGTACATCTGCCCCTGCTGCTGCTGCTGGGTCAGGAGGATGTCGAGGGCGACCTGCGCGAGCTCGGGGTCGTCGGTCCGCTCGCGCACGAGCAGGGCCATCTCGACGGCCTGTGCGTGGTGGACCTGCATGTCGCGCGCGAAGCCGACGTCGGCGGAGCCCTCGGCGGGGACGGCCGGCCGCAGCGCGCCGCTCGCGAGCAGCAGACCGGCGGCCAGCCCCGCGGCGGCCGCGACGACGGCCGCCGCCGCGACCGCGACCGGGGACCTCACGCCCCGACGCCCCCGGTGCACGGGGCCCCGGGCTCGGGCGTCTGCGGGCCCTGCAGGTACTTCACGAGGAACGGCTCGAGGCGCTCGTCGTCGACGCCGTCGAGGGCGACCTGCACGCCCCACGCGCTCGCCACCACCGGCGAGGGAAGCCCGTCGTAGGGGCTCACGAGGAGGAAGGCGTGCCGGTCGGCGAGGCGGCGCAGCACGGCGACGTCCGCGGCCGGCAGGTCCGGGTCGTAGGTGAGCCAGACCGCGCCGTGCTCGAGCGAGTGCACCGCGTGCTCCTCGACGAGGGGCACGTCGTAGAAGCCGCAGTTCTGCCAGGCCGGGTGGTGGTCGCCGCCGACGGGCGGCGTCGGGTCGTAGCTGACGTCGTCGGTCGTGTGCGTGGCCCCGAGGTCGGTGAACACCTGCGCGCCGGCGATCGGCTGGGCCGCGGCCGCCTCCGCGGCCGCCTGGCGCCGCTGCTCCTTGACGACGACGATCGCCGTCGGGACGACGAGGGCCAGCCCGACGGCGACGGAGACCGCCAGGATGATCCGGTTGCGCCGCCGCTCCGCGCGGCGCTGGGCCTCCTGGACCTCCGCCAGCCGCTGGCGGCGTTCCTGTCGCGCCGAGACGCCCACGGGCACTCCCCTCCGGCCGCAGCGGCCTGGTAGGACCTAGGTCCCGGTCATGATACGTGAAGCGTCAACTATTTCCGCACCCCGCCCGGCCGGCCCACGCCGCGGGCCGGGCCCGCGCGGCGCCCGGGGTCCGAGCCGGGCTCAGACCGCGTTGCGCTTCTCCGCGAGGATCTGCCGCTGCCGCTCGGTCACCCAGCGGAAGAGGGCCTCGACGTCGACCTCCGCCATGTCGACGAACCGGCAGCCGTGCGCCGTCGCGCCCCGCAGCGGCTCGTGGCGCAGCACCTCCGCGACCACCGGGACGGGACGGGCCGACGTCGGGAGCTCGCCGACGAGCAGCGTGCCCAGCGGCACCGCCTCGTCCGCCCGGAAGCGCATGCCGTAGGCGGAGACGTCCAGCGCGAGCGTGTCGAGCGGCGGGTCGAGGGGCCGCGGCTCGCCGTCGACGATCACGTGCGTGAAGCGCACCGGGTCGGTGACGGGGACGCGCACCGCGCCGCGCCGCTGCTCGACCTCGCGCATCCGCAGGTCCACGACCTCGATCCGCCGGGGCGCGCTCACCGCGACCTTCGCGTCGAGCGTCACCTCCCCGCGCAGCGGGCTCGCGACGACCACGACGACGGCGTCGCCCGGCCAGAGCGACCCGCCCGAGTAGCGGGGCGCCTCGATCGTCAGGCGGCCGTCCTCGTCGGCCCGCACGTGCCCGGCCGCGACGAGCTCACCACCCTCACCGTGCACCTTGCACGGGTCGAGCTCGAACCCCACCACTGCTGCTCCTCGTGCGGACGTCGGGGGCACGCCGGCGCCGGTGCCGGCGGCATCGCGGACCTTACCCGGGGTATCGGCGCAGATCGTGCTCAGTCATGGCTCGCGGGCTCGATCTCACCCGCCGCCGCGCGCGCGAGCACGAACAGCAGGTCGGAGAGCCGGTTGACGTACCGGAGCGCGTCGGGGCTCACGTCGGCCTCGGCCGCCAGCGCCACGACGCTCCGCTCGGCGCGCCGCAGGACGGCCCTGGCGTGGTCGAGCGCCGCCGACGCGGCCGTCGTGCCGGGCACGACGAACACCGGGCGCAGCGGCGTGACCGCCACCCGCGCGTCGATGGCCTGCTCGACCTCCTCGACCATCGCGGCGGTCACCCGCGACACGCCGTCGACGAGGCGGTCGCGGTGCGCCGGGTTCGTCGCCAGGTCGGCGGCCACGACGAAGAGCTCGCGCTGGCGGCGCAGGACCTCCTCGGCGAGGTCGTCCTCCCCCGCCGCCCGGCACGCCGCGCGGGCGATCCCGAGCACGGCCACCGCCTCGTCGAGGTCGCCGCACGCCGCCATGAGCGGCGACGCCTTCGAGACCCGCCCGCCGAGGAACAGCCCCGTCGTGCCGTCGTCCCCCTGCCGTGTGTAGACCCGCACGCACCCTCCCCTCGCTCGCCTCGACCCTGGCCGAGCGGCCGACCGGATGGCAAGACCCCGCGTCCGGCGGGCGGCGGGCGGGGTGCGGACACGGCGGCGCGCGGCGGCGCACGGCGTCGGCCGGAGGGAGTACGGTGGGCGCGCCGCCCTCCCGGGCGGCTGGCCCGTGTCGGGGGAAGCCGGTCGAAGTCCGGCGCTGACCCGCAACCGTAGGCCGAGGGCACCCGCCCCCGGCGAGCCGGAGCACCTGGCACGGGTCGAGAGGCTCCTACCGTCGAGGACTGCGGGGCGGAGCCCGGGTCGTCGGGACGTCCCCCGGGGCGGCGGCGGTGCCGGGTCCGTCACGGACCCTCAGAAAGCAGGCACCAGTGATCCCGACCCTCCGCCGGCCACGCCCGGCCCGTCCCACCCGTCGCCGCGCGCGCCTCGCGGGCGCGACCCTCGCGCTCGGCGCCGCGGCCGCCCTCCTCGCGCCCGTCGCGGCGGCGGCTCCCCTGCCCGCCGCTCCCCTGTCCGCCGCGCACCTGTCCGCCGCGCCCCTCGCCGTCGGCGGGCCGGGTCCCTGCGCGGACCCCGACGGCGTGACCGTCGTCGTCGACGCGACCGAGCTCGGCGGGGACCTCACCGTCGCGTGCGCGGCCGATCCCGCGACCGGCACCGAGGCCCTGGCACAGGCCGGCTTCACGGAGGCGCGCGACCCGTCCGGCTACCTCTGCGCGATCGGCGGCCTGCCCGACCCGTGCCCCACGGAGTTCACCGGCAGCTACTGGACCTACTGGTTCGCCGCGCCCGACGGCGAGTGGACGGCGTACACGGAGGGCTCCGACACCGCGGTGCCCGAGCCCGGCGCGGTCGAGGGGTGGCGCTACGGCGACGGCACGCAGCCGCCGGGCGTCGAGCCCGCCGACGTCGCCCCGGGCACCGGCTCCGCGGAGGCCGGGGACGCCGAGGACGGCGACGACGGCGCGGCGGACGCGCCCGCCGACGAGGCGACGGACGAGCCCACGGCCGAGGCGACCGAGGGCGCGGCCGCGCCGGAGGACGACGCCGGGAGCGCGCTCCCGCGGGCCGCAGCCCTCGTGGGCGGTGTCGCGATCCTCGGCGCGCTGGTGGCCGTCCTCGTCCGCGCCCGGCGCGGCAGCGGCGCGCAGGACTGAGGCCGCGCGATGACCGCCGTGCACCCCCTCGCGTGGTGGGCGTGGGCGATGGCCCTCGCCGTCGCCGCAGCGCGGACGCCGCACGCCGCGGGCGTGGCGGGGGTGCTCGTCGCGGTCGTCGTGGTCGTGGCGCTGCGCGCGCGGGGCGGCGCCACGGCCCGGCTCTTCCCGGGCTACCTCGTGCTCGGCGCGGCGATCGTCGTGGTCCGGCTCGCCTTCCACGTCCTCGTCGGGCTCAAGCCGCCGGGGCCCGTGCTGCTCGACCTGCCCACGGTCCGGGCGCCCGAGTGGGCCCAGGGCATCCAGCTCCTCGGGCCCGTCACGACGACGGGGCTCGGCCTGGCCGCCGCCGACGGCCTGCGGCTCGCCACGCTCGTCGTGTGCTTCGGCGCCGCCGCGGCGCTGGCCGACCCGCGCCGGGTGCTCCGCGCGGTCCCGGCCGCGATGCACCACCTCGGCACGGCCGTCGTCGTGGCCGTGAGCGTCACGCCGCAGCTCGCGACGGCGGCCGCGGGGGTGCGCCGCGCCCAGCGGCTGCGCGGCGCGCCCCCGCGGGGCTGGCAGGCCGTCCGCGCCACGGCCGTGCCGGTGCTCGCGGACGCGCTCGACCGCTCGCTCGCCCTCGCCGCCTCGATGGACGTGCGCGGCTACGCGCGGTCGGGCAGCCCCGAGGGCGACCGGCGCGTCGGCCTCCTCCTCGCGGGGTCGCTCGTGGCGCTCGGGCTGGGCGCGTACGGCCTGCTCGCCGGCGGGCCGGCGTGGCGCGGGGCCGTGCTCGTGGTCCTCGGGGCGGGGGCCGCCGTGGCCGCCGGGGTGCGGGCGGGCCGTCGCGTGCGGCGTACCCGGTACCGCCCCGATGCCTGGGGCGTCCCCGAGTGGCTCGTGGCGGGGGCCGGCGTCGTCGCGTGCGCCCTCCTGCTCGTCCCGGTGCCGTCCGCCGGCGCGACCGGCCTCGCCCTCGCGGGCGGCGCGGTGGCGGCGCTGCCCGCCCTCGGAGGTGCGCGATGACCGCGCTCGTGCTCGACCGCGTCACGGTCACGTACCCGGGCCGCACGGAGCCCACGCTGCGCGACGTCGACCTCGAGGTCCCCGAGGGCGAGCTGTGCCTCGTCGTCGGGCCCACGGGCGCCGGGAAGTCGACGCTGCTGGGGGCGGCCTGCGGGCTCGTCCCGCACTTCACGGGCGGGACGCTCGCGGGCCGCGTGCTCGTGCAGGGCCGCGACACGCGCCGGCACCTCCCCCGCGACCTGGCCGACGTCGTCGGCGTCGTCGGGCAGGACCCGGCGGCGGGGTTCGTCACGGCCACCGTCGAGGACGAGCTGGCCTACGCGATGGAGCAGCTGGGCGTGCCCCCGTCGGTCATGCGGACGCGGGTGGAGGAGGTGCTGGACCTGCTCGGGCTCGCCGGGCTCCGCGACCGGCCGCTCGTCGACCTGTCGGGCGGGGAGCAGCAGCGCGTGGCGATCGGCGCTGTGCTGACGCCGCAGCCGCGCCTCCTCGTGCTCGACGAGCCGACCTCGGCGCTCGACCCGGGCGCGGCCGAGGAGGTGCTGGCCGCGCTGACGCGGCTCGTGCACGACCTCGGGCTCACCGTGGTCCTCGCGGAGCACCGGCTCGAGCGGGTCGTGCAGTACGCGGACCGGGTCGTCGTCGTGGCGCCCGACGGGACGGTCACCTCAGGCGCGCCCGAGCCCGTCCTCGCGGCGGCCCCCGTGGCGCCGCCGATCGTCGAGATGGCCCGGTGGGCGGGCTGGCGCCCCGTGCCGCTCTCCGTGCGCGACGCCCGACGCCGGGCCGCCGGCCTGCGCGCCGACCTCGCCCGGGTCGCGACCCCCGGTTCCCGGTCCGCGCCGCGACCGGCCGGCGCGGACCTCCTCGCCGCGCGCGGGCTGCACGTGCACCACGGCGTCACCGCGGGCCGCCTCCTGCGACGCGGCGCGGCACCCCCGGTGCACGCCGTGCGCGGGGTCGGCCTCGCCGTCGGGCCCGGCGAGGTCGTCGCGGTCATGGGCCGCAACGGCGCCGGGAAGACGTCGCTGCTCTGGGCGCTGCAGGGGTCGGGCCGGCGGTCGGCGGGCGAGGTCGTGGTCGCGGGCCCGGACGGGTCCCCGGCCGACCCCGCGCGTCTGGCGCCGGGCGCGGCGCGCCGCCGCGTGGCCCTCGTGCCGCACGACCCGGGCGCCCTCCTCTTCCGGGACACGGTCGGCGCCGAGCTCGCTGCGGCCCACGCGGAGGCCCCCGGCGCCGCGCGGGACGTCCTCGAGCGGCTGGCGCCCGGCACGGACCCGGCGGCCCACCCGCGCGACCTCTCCGAGGGCCAGCGGCTCTCGCTCGTGCTGGCGCTGCAGCTGCTGGCCGGCCCCGGCGTCGTGCTCCTCGACGAGCCCACCCGCGGCCTCGACTACGCGATGAAGGACCACCTGGCCACGATCCTGGCCGAGCTCGCCGCCGACGGGCGCGCCGTCGTCGTCAGCACCCACGACGTCGAGTTCGCCGCCGCGGTCAGCCAGCGGACCGTGGTGATGGCGCAGGGGGACGTCATCGCCGACGGCCCCACCCGGGCGGTCCTGACCAGCTCCCCCACCTTCGCGCCCCAGACGGCCAAG
>JAAZAC010000123.1 GCA_012514545.1 Actinomycetales bacterium
ACCAGAAGGGGACCAGAATCATGCAATCCATGCATCCCGTGACGTGTTCTGCATGATCTGACGCCCCGGAATCACGCGGAATTCGGGCAGGCCGAAGCCGTTTGGACGCCTGGGGGTCAAGGGGTCGTGGGTTCAAATCCCGCCATCCCGACAGTGAAAGAGCAGGTCAGAGGCCCGCACCGCTTCGGCGGGCGGGCCTCTCGGCTTGCTGACAGCCGAACTGACAGCCTAAGTACGCCCTGGACGAACACGGACCGCCGTGTCATGGGTGTGGATGTCGCGTGGTGTGGGCGCGTCTGCTGCCGACGAGTCGTTGCCCTCCGTGCGCACGGGTCCCTGCCGTCAACGGCCTCGCGGCCGGCGGTCAGGGAGCGGTCAACGTCGGAGGTCGTCGGCGAGCTGCCGCCAGACGGCCAGCTTCGTGGCGTAGGGGACGGCATTGTTGGCGCCGCTACTGCTCGGCAGGACCCACACGGCTGCCGGCCCCACTGCCCAGGGCTGCCGGCCGAGGTGTTCCTCGTCGAGCGGGTCGTCACGGCGTGGTCGGAGGGTCGGGCAGGGCGGCTCCTCGCGCTGCCCGTGGTGGTCGAGCTCGCGTACGCGGCGTTCCTGCAGGTCACGTTCGTCACGGGCCTCGTGCAGATCGTGCTGCGGCGCGAGGCCGGCTGGACCTACGTGCGGCGGGAGGTGGCCGCGTGATCACCGGGCTCCTGCCGCCGGAGGTGCTGAGCAGCGGCTGGTTCGAGGTGCTCGCGACCTTCGTCGCGATCAACACGCTCGTCTTCGCGGCGCTGAGCCTCGCGAAGCTGTTCCCGCCGCTGCGCCGGGGCCGACGGCGCGGCCCCCCGGCGCCGTAGCCGCCGCCCGGGCGGGCGGGTACCGTGCGGGCGTCCGCCGCTGACCGTCGGAGGCCCCATGAGGCTCGTGGACCTCAGCCACCCGATCACGCCCGGCATGGTGACGACGACGGGCCTGCCCGGCCCGGAGGTGCTCGACCACCTGACCTTCGAGGCGTCCCGCCCGCACTACGCCGAGGGCACGGAGTTCTGCATCCGGGATCTGCGCATGGTCAGCGCGACGGGCACCTATCTCGACGCGCCCGCGCACCGCTGGCGGGACGGCGTCGACGTGGCGGGCCTGCCCCTCGAGCGCTGCGCGGGGCTGCGGGTCGTGGTCGTCGACGTCGAGGGGCTCGGGGTCGCCGGGCCCGAGACGGTGCCCGACGACGTCGCGGACGCGGCCGTGCTGTTCCGCACGGGCTGGTCCCGGCACTGGGGGACCGCGCGGTACCGGGACCCGGAGCACCCGCACCTCAGCGCGGCGTGTGCGGAGGCGCTCGTCGCCGGCGGCGCGGCGCTGGTCGGCATCGACGCGGTCAACGTCGACGACCAGGTGGGCCGGGCCCGCCCGGTGCACGGCACGCTGCTGGCGGCGGGCATCCCCGTCGTGGAGAACCTCACCAACCTCGCCGCCCTCACCGGTGGGGAGGAGCTCTACGCCGTGCCGCTCGCCGTCGTCGGGATGCCGTCGATCCCCGTCCGGGCCCTCGCCGTGCGGCGCTGACCGCGCAGCACCCGGCCCGCAGCACCCGGCCCGCGGCACCCCTCCCAGCACCCGACAGTGGTCGCGCCCGCGGTTCACCCCCTGCGGGTGAGCCGGGCCGCGGGTGCGCGGCGCACGCTGGGTCGCGACCCCCAGGAGGCCGTGATGCCGTCCCTCGTCCGCCCGCCCGACGGCGCCTCGCGCGCCGTGCCCGCGGACCGCGCCTAGCCGCAGGCGGCGGGCTCGCCGTGACCGTCCTCGTGCTGGCCGCCTTCCCGGACCCGGCGGGTGCGGACCGGGCCGCCGTCGCCGTCGAGCGCCTGTGCCGCGCCGGTGGGGTGACGCACCACGGCGCGGCCACCGCGCACTGGCACCCCGGGGCCGACCGGCCCGCCGTCCGGCACCACGGCGGGGCACCGGGCGTGGGCGCCGTGGACTGGTCGTTCTGGGGGCTGCTGCTCGGCGTCGCGCTGCGGCTCCCGCTGGCCGCGGCGTCCCGTGGCTCGGCGGGCGGGTTCACCGCGGAGATGCTCGCCGACGTCGGCATCTCGGACCAGGTCCTCAACCGGCTGCGGGACGACGTCGTCCCCGGACGCTCCGTCCTGCTCGTGCTCGCCCCGGGGGAGGCGGGCGCGCCCCTGGTCGAGGCCCTGCGCGCGCTCGGCGGCCGCACGCAGCGCGTCGACCTCGACGGGAGCGACGAGCGCGCCCTCTGGGCGACCTTCGCGGCATGACCGCGTGGACCACGGGGCGGTCGTCCGGTTGATCAACCGCGCCATCGGGCGCAGACTCGGTCACCTGGCCCGTGCGCGGCGACGCGGCACGGCGCGCCGCCGGGCACGCGCGGACCTGCCGACGGGGGGCGGTGCGGTGTCCGGCGACCGGGACGACGGCGGGCCGCCCGCGGGGCGGTACCCGAACGCGTCCGATGGCTCGTCGCCTCGGCGGCGACGACACCCGCCGACCTGCGCGCCGCCGTCGAGGGCGTCCGGGGCCGCGGGACGGCCCCGGGGGCGCCGTGCGTCGTCGTCGTGGACGACGCGGAGCACCTCAGCGCGGCGTGCCTCGCCGTCGTCGACGACCTGCTCGACCGCCGGCCGCCGGGCGTGCGCCTCCTCCTGCTCAGCCGCTGGGAGGTCGAGCTGAGCCTCGTGGCGGCGCAGCTGCTCGGCTCCCCCGTCGTGCTGCGCGGGGACGTGCTGCGGGTCGCGGACGACGACGCGCGGACCCTCGTGCGGCGGCACGCGCCCGGGTGCCCGGACGCGGTGGTGGAGCGGATCGTCGAGCAGGCGGAGGGTTGGTGCGCGACCCTCGTGCTGGCCGCGCGCGCGGTCCGGGCCCGCGGCCTGGGGCCGGACGACGTGGTGCCGGCGGCGTTCGGCCCGGGGATCTCCGATCTCGTGGCGCGCGAGGTGTTCGCGGGGCTCGACCCGCGGGAGCGGCACCTGCTCCTCGCCGTCGTGCACGAGCCCGTCGTGACCGCGGAGACCGCCGCGCACCTGGCGAACGACCCGGGCGCGGGGGAGATCCTCGAGCGGCTCGAGTCGGCGGGCCTCCTCGTGGGGCGCGAGCCGCTGGGCCACGGCGGGGAGGCGTTCCGGCTGCACGCCGTGCTCGCCGACGTCGTGCGCCGGTACTTCGGGGCGGGGGGCGTGGACGTCGCCCGCGCGCGGGGGACGATCGCCCGCGCCGGGCGGGTCGACGTGGCGACGGGGGACCTCGTCGACGGGCTGCGCCGCGTGGTGCTCGGGGGAGGGGCCGAGGCGGCCGCGACGGTCCTCGACGTGCACGGGCTGCCCATGGTGCTGCGCGGCGACGGGGCCGAGGTGCGGGCCGCGGCCACGGCGTGCGGGGCGGTCCTGGCCGAGCACCCCGGGGCGCACCTCGCCCTGGGGCTGGAGCGGAGCGTCGCCGGCGACGGCCCGGCGGCCGCGCGGCACCTCGCGGCGGTCGTCGCCACAGGCCCGGCCGCCACGGGCGCGGCCGACGCCGCGCTCGCGCACCTGCTCCTGGCGCGGCTCGGGCTCGAGCCCCTCGGCGCCGCGTGCGTGGCCGGGCTCGGGCCCTCGCGTCGCCCGATCCGGTGGGCCAGGGCCGACGGACGCTGCTGCAGGCCCTCGTGGGCGAGGCGCAGGTCTGGCTCGGCGACCTCGCCGCGGGCGAGGAGCACCTCAGCGCGGCCGCGCACGGGGCGCGGGCCGAGGGCAGCGTGCAGCTCGCGTCGGAGGTCCTGGCCGGCCTGGCGCTGGCCGAGTACAGCCGGGGCCGGATGGCCGACGCCGCGCGGCTCGCCCGCACGGCGGAGGCGACGCGCGGCTCCGACGGCCGGACGCCGGCGTGCGTCCGGTCCCTCGCCGCCCTGCACGCCGACCCGTGGCACCCGCCCGACGACGGCGCCTGGGCCGACCCCGGCCCGCACCTCCTCGCGCGCTTCTGGGGCGACCTCGCGGCGGCGACGGTCCCGGCGCTGCGCGGCCGGACGCGGCCCGCGCTGGCCGCGCTCGGCGCGCCCGTCGAGCTGCCCGAGCTCCCGGCGCCGCTCGCCGCCGCCCGGGATACCGTCCGCGCGCTCGTCGCCGCCGCGGCGGACGACCTGGCGGAGCTGCGCGGCGCGCGCTCCCGCCTCGCCGAGCACGGGGCCGCCGCCGGCGTGCGGTTCGTCGACGGCGTCCTCGCGGTCCTCCGCCGCGACCTCCGGACGGCACTGGAGGCGTTCCGCGCGGCGGGCGACGACCCCGACGCCGCGCCCCAGCCCGACGTCGCCACGCTCACCCTCGTCTGTGCCGCGCAGGTGGCCGAGGGGCGAGGGGACGAGACCGGTGCCGCGCGGCTCCTCGGCGCGGCGACCGAGCGCGCGGAGCCGCGGCGCGACGCGCTGGCGTTCGTGGGGTGGCTCGGCCACGTCCCGCCCGTGCACGCCGTGCTGGCCCGCGTGCGTCCGCCCGCCGGCTCGTGGTCCGCGGGCGTGCTCGCGACCGCCCGCGACGCGGGCTCCCTGCACGCGCTCGTCGCGCGGACCACCCCGACGGCGAACGAGGCGCGCCGGGCGGGCCGGCCGGTCGCGCCGCCGCTGACGCAGCGCGAGCGCGAGGTCCTCGAGCGCCTCGCCCGAGGCGCGAGCTACGCGGACATCGCCGCGGACCTCGTGCTCAGCGCCGACACGGTGAAGACGCACGTCGCGAGCCTGTACGCGAAGCTCGGCGCCGGCCGGCGCAGCGACGCCCTGGCCACCGCCCGCACGTACGACCTGCTGTGACGGGCCTCAGGCGAGGCCGGCGAGCCAGTCGGTGACGGCGGCGACGACGGCGGGGACGTCACGGCGCAGCGCGTGGTCCCCGGGGACCGTGACGACGGCGCGCCCGGGTGCGGCCGGCGGCGTCCCGTAGGGGTCGGTCGCCCCCTGCACGACGAGCACCGCGACGGTCACGGCGTCGAGCTCGGGCAGGCGGCTCGGGCGGTCCGCACGCCCGGGCGGCCGGGTGGGGAACGCGAGGCAGAGCACGGCGTCGGCCCGGGTGGCCGCCGCGGTGCGGCAGGCCACCCGCGCACCCGCCGAGCGCCCACCCACGACGAGCGCGCCCGGGAGGTGCCCCCGCGCGCGCAGGTGGGTGACGACGTCGGCGAACGCCTCGTCGAGCACGGGCGCCCGGGGCGGGACGCGCCGTCCCGCGACCCGGTAGGGCTGCTCGACGAGCACCGTCGTCCAGCCGAGCCCGGGCAGCGCGGCGGCGAGGGCCGCGAGGTCGGGAGCCTGCACGCCCCCGCCCGCGCCGTGGCCGAGCACGACGGCCCCGACCGGGGCCGTGGCCGCGTGCACGTGTGCCCGTGCGACGCCGTGCCGCGTCGCGACGTCGAGGGAGGTGGCCACGGCGCCAGCGTAGGGGTGGAGGCGACCGGGGAACCGGGAGAGCCGGCGGCGAGGATGCGGCCGCCGTCGGGCACGCCGCACCGCGGGGAAAGGGGCCCGCGTCGGGTGGGGCGGAGTGCGTTTCTCAACCGGGCCGGAGCGTGGAAAACGGATCCCGCCGGAGAACGGCCACGACACGCCGGGTTCCATCGTCATTTTTCCCGCCAATGACGGTGGGGAAGGGGTCGCCCGGGCCCTCGGTCCCAGATCGTCCCATGATGGCGACCTAGGCTTAAAAACGTCCCCAGTGGACTGCGAGGAACCGCACTGACGTCCACCAAAAGCGCAGGTCAGGGCGGGTGCCACCGACGTGGGCGGCGTCCGCCGGGGCAGGCGCCGTCGGCACGGCCTCGCACGAATGCGTTCCCTACGAGGCACGGACGGGCATCGTGACGACTCAGCAACCGCAGTACCCGGGAATCCCCGACGTCATCAACGGCAACGGGGCTGTGGCCCACGTGATGCGCCACGTGTGCGGGGGAGTGATCGGCTACCCCATCACCCCGTCCACGGAGATCGCGGAGCTCTTCGAGGCGGCCCGCGCCGAGGGGGCGACCAACGTCTGGGGCACGCACCCGTTCTTCTTCGAGGCCGAGGGCGAGCACTCCGCGCAGTCCGGCGCGCTCGGCGCCGCCCTGACCGGCGGCCAGTACGTCTCCAACGCCTCGTCCAGCCAGGGCATCCTCTACGCCCTCGAGTCGCACTACGTGACCGTGGGCAAGAAGATCGGCGGCTTCGTCCTCCAGGTCGCCGCGCGCGTCGTCAGCAAGCACTCGCTCAACGTCATGGCGGGCCACGACGACGTGTACGCGCTCCTGCCGGCCGGCTACACCATCCTCTTCGGCTCCAACCCGCAGGAGGCCGCCGACCTCGCGGCCATCTCGTACCGCGTCTCCGCGCTCTCCCTCATCCCCGTCGCGAACGTCATGGACGGCTTCGCGACCAGCCACGTCATGAGCGAGGCGCTGCTGCCCGAGCCCGCGCTCCTGCGCGAGTACCTCGGCGACCCGACCAGCCGCATCCCGTGCCCGACCGTCGCCCAGGAGATGCTCTTCGGCGCCAAGGGCCGCGTGTTCCAGCTCAACGCGTACCTCGACCGGCACGCCGCCGACATCGCGGAGACCGACCTCGCCGCCCTGCGCGGCTACCTCGAGGCGAACGCCGAGAAGGTCGAGAAGGACAACGCCGGCGACCTCGTCAGCGAGACGCTCGTCTGGCTGCCCGAGGAGCTCGCCGCGCAGTGGCGCCGCCAGTGGCTCGGCGCGTGGGAGAAGGGCACCCGTCAGCTCGTGCCCGCCCTCGTCGACCCGCACAACCCGGGCGTCACCGGGCCCGTGCAGAACCAGCCCGACTTCCAGGCCGGCGCCGTCGACCACCGCACCCACTTCGTCAGCGCCGTCCCGGGCCTCGTGAAGCAGGCCATGGCCGAGTACGCGGCGCTCACCGGCCGCGAGTACTCGCCGGTGATGGCGTACGACACCGAGGACGCCGACTACGTCATGGTCGGCCTCGGCTCCATCACCGACGACGTCCGCGCCGTCATCCCGTACCTGCGTGCGCAGGGCCTCAAGGTGGGCGTCGTCTCCGTCAAGCAGCTGCAGCCGTTCCCGGAGGCCGAGCTCGTCGCCGCGCTGTCCGGCGCGAAGGCGGTCGCGGTGCTCGAGCGCAGCGACGACACCGCGCTCACCCGGCTCGTCACCCAGGCGCTGTTCAAGGCCCGCGCCAACGCGGACGCCCCGCAGTTCGACGGCATCCCGGCGCTGCGCACCCAGCCGCGCCTCACCACCGCGATCTTCGGCCTCGGCGGGCACGACGTGCAGCCACGGCACCTCGTCGCGGCCTTCCGCCGGCTGGCCGACGAGAAGAGCACCGGCCCGCTGTTCTACATCGGGTCGCAGTTCTTCTCCGAGAACCCGACGCCGGAGATCGCCGAGCGCGAGGCGCGCCTGCGCGAGGCGTACCCCGAGACCGCCGGCATGGCGCTCGTCACCGAGCCGAACCCGCAGCTGCTCCCGCCGGGCGCGCTGCGCATCCGGTTCCACTCGGTCGGCGGCTACGGCACCGTCGCCACCGGCAAGCTGCTCACGGACATCCTCGCGGGCGTCCTCAACATGCACTCCAAGTCGGCGCCGAAGTACGGCTCGGAGAAGTCCGGCGCGGCGACGAACTACTACATCACCCTCAGCCCCGAGCCGGTGCTGCTGACGAACGCCGAGCTCGAGGACGTCGAGGTCGTCGTCTCGCCCGACCACAAGGCCTTCGTGCACACCAACCCGCTCAAGGGCCTCGTCCCGGGCGGCACGTTCATCCTGCAGTCCGACCTGCCGGCCGAGGAGGTCTGGCGGCAGCTGCCGTCGTACGCGCGGCGCACCATCCGCGAGCGGAAGATCAAGTTCCTCGTCCTCGACGCGTTCGCGGTTGCCAAGAAGCACGCGCCGACGCCGCAGCTCGAGACCCGCATGATGGGCATCGCGTTCATCGGCGCGGTCGCGGGCCACGTCGACCTCGTCACCAGCGGCGCCTCCCGCGAGGCGCTGGAGGAGAAGGTCCGCGCCCAGATCAGCAAGAAGTTCGGCTCGAAGGGCGAAGCCGTCGTCGAGGCCAACATGGCCGTCATCCGCGACGGCATCGAGGCGACCCACGTCGTCGACTACGACGCCCCCGCCTTCCGGGCGATCGACGCCGAGCCCAACGGCGCGGTGGCCCGCGGCGCCGCGATCTCCGCGGCGATGTGCAACGTGGACCGCACGGCCACGAGCGGCCTGTTCGACCCGGCCTACTACGAGGACCTCGTCGCGCGGCCGTTCCGCGAGGGCACGATCGGCGAGGCGCCGGTCTACCCGGGCGCCGGCCTGTTCATGCCGGGCGGCACGGGTGCCGCGAAGGACAAGGGCATCTTCCGCCGGCAGGCCCCGGTGTTCGACCCGACGGCGTGCACCGGCTGCCTCGAGTGCGGCATCGTCTGCCCGGACGTCGCGATCCCGAACACCGTCCACGAGATCCACGACCTGCTGCTCGCGGGCATCGCCGCCATCGAGGCGACCGACGCCCAGCGGGAGACGCTGCGGGCGCAGGTGTACCCGTGGGCCGAGCGGATCCGCGAGATCTACCGCGCCGACAAGTCGGACCGTGCGTTCGCCGACGTCGTCGCCGAGGCCGCGGCCGTGCTCGACACGGACCAGCGGACGACGGCCCGCAACGTCGAGAAGGTCGTCGCGGCCCTCGCCGCCTTCCCGGTGGCCCGCACCCGGCCGTACTTCGACGCGATGGAGAGCGAGACGCCGGGCACCGGCGGCCTCTTCTCCGCGACGGTCGACCCGTGGAAGTGCACGGGCTGCCTCCAGTGCGTCGACGTCTGCGGCCCGGGCGCCCTCACCGCGGCGGACCAGGACGCCGACCTGCTCGCCACGCTCGAGCAGCGGTTCGAGTTCCTCTCGGCGCTGCCGAACACGCCGCGCCGGTTCGTCGAGGACGCGACGGCGGGCGGGGACATCAAGCGCCTCATGCTCGACCACGCGAACTACTACGCGACCACCGGCGGCCACGGCGCCTGCCGCGGCTGCGGCGAGGTCACGGCCATCCGGCTCGTCACCTCGACCAGCCGGGCGCTGGCCGCCGAGCGGCGCCGCGCGCACATGCGCGAGCTCGACCAGGTCATCGCCGACCTCGGCGCCAAGCTGGCGACCGTGGACGACGAGGCCCGGCGCGCGCGGATCCAGGCCGCGATCACGGACCTCGAGCAGGCGCTCTACCTGTACGAGGGCGGCCCGACGGGCAACGGCCCGGCGCCGACGGTCATCGCGAACGCCACCGGCTGCTCGAGCGTGTACGCCTCGACGGTGCCGTTCACGCCCTACCTCGACCCGTGGGTGAACAGCCTGTTCCAGGACGCCCAGCCGCTGGCCAAGGGCCTCTTCGAGGGCATCTCGGCCAAGCTGGCGCGCGAGGTCCGGGCGCTGCGCACGGCCCGCCTCGAGCTGGACGACGCCTACGACCCGGCCGTGCACGACAAGGCGCTGCGCACGCTCGACTGGCGCGGCTTCACGGACGAGGAGCTCTCGCTCCTGCCGGCGTTCCTCACGATCGGCGGCGACGGCGCGAGCTACGACATCGGCTTCGGCGCGATGTCCCGCATCCTCGCCAGCGGCACGCCGGTGAAGATGCTCGTCCTCAACACGGGCGCGTACTCCAACACCGGTGGGCAGGCCTCGACGGCGAGCTTCACCGGCCAGGACGCCGACCTCGCCCGCTACGGCAAGGTGCACGGCGGCAAGAAGGAGGCCCGCAAGGAGCTCGGCCTGCTGGCCTCGTTCCACCCGGGCGTCTACGCCTGCGTGACGGCCACGGCCCTGCACGGGCACTTCCTCAAGTGCACCGTGGACATGCTCGGCTACACGGGCGGCCCGGCCCTCATGGACGTCTACACCCCGTGCGGCACCGAGAACGGCATCCCGGAGGACCTGTCGAACAAGCGGTCCCGCCTCGCGGTCGAGAGCCGCGTCAGCCCGCTGTTCGTGCACGACCCGCGCCGGGGCGACACGCTCGCCGAGCGCTTCTCGCTCGACGGCAACCCCGACGTCGACAAGCCGTGGACGACGAGCACGATCCAGTACGTCGACGAGAGCGGCACCCTGCAGCTGCTCGAGACGCCGCTGACCCCGGCCGAGTTCGCGCTCGGCGAGACGCGGTTCAAGAAGCAGTTCCGCAAGCTCGCCGCCGCGGACGAGCCGAACGCCGTGCCGATCGCCGAGTACGTCGAGCTCGACCAGGCCGCCCGGGAGGGCAAGGTCCCGTTCGTCTACGCGACCGACGACGACCGGCGCCTCATCAAGCTGGCCTGCTCCGCCGCGATCGTCGACCTCGTCGAGGAGCGCGCGGCGCACTGGCGGACCCTGCAGGCCCTGGCGGGGATCGACCAGGCAAGGCTCTCGGCCGCGCACGCCGCCGAGATCGCCGAGCTCAAGGCCCGCTACGAGGAGGCCGCGGCGGCCCGGGAGAGCACGCTCGACGACATCGCGCGGGCGATGGCCGAGCTCGCCGCGACGGGCACGGCCCCCGCCGGCGGGTTCTCGCTGGGCGGGTTCGGCGGGCTCGGCGGGGGAGCGGCCGCCGCGCCGGCCCCGGCCGCGGCGCCGGCCGCGACGGCGGTCCTCGACGTGCCGATCTACCTGGCGCCCGAGGACGAGCCGCTCTGCAACGACTGCGGCACCTGCTACCAGGACCTGCCGCAGTTCTTCGAGAAGACCACGATCGTGGTCGACGGCGAGGCGAGGACGGTGGCCCGGATGAAGCCCGGCGCCTTCGACGGGGTGGAGATCACCCCTGACCTGGCCAAGCGCATCGACCGGGTCAAGGCCACGTGCGATGCGGAGATCCTCAAGTGAGCACCATCACCCCGCCCCGGCCCGCCGACCAGGCGGACGCCGACGACCGCGGCGGCCACGCGACGGTCCGCCGGTACGTCGACGCCCAGCAGGTGCTCGACGCGACGGCCTCCGAGGTCGCCGCGCTCGAGGAGACGAGCGACGTCGAGGCGTTCCGGACGCAGCTCGACCTGCTCAAGCGGCGCCTGATCGCCGACCCGCGCACGTTCCGCGAGATGTTCATCGCGGACGGCGTGCAGGCGGTCGCGGCCGAGTTCGCCAAGGGTGAGCTCAGCCGGGAGATGACGCTCAAGCTCTGGGACATGCTCCTGGCCGACGACGACGTGAGCGTCCTGCTCATGCGGTTCATCTGGAACCTGCCGCTCGGCAAGAAGCGCGTGTTCATCCGGGCGATCGACGAGCACCTGTCCGACCGGTACCCGATGTTCGACGGGTACGCGAAGGACTGGCCGGCGCAGTCCTCCATCCCGCCGTACATCCGCGAGCCGGAGGAGCGCTGGGCGGACTTCGACCTGGTCAACCAGGGCTACCTCGGGTACATGAACCTCGGGTACACGGCCCGGGACATCGACCTGTTCGTGTGGCTGGAGGCCCTGCGCGACAAGCAGTGCGCGGAGCGGCCGTGCGAGCTCGGCGAGTTCCTCGCCGCGCACAAGCCGCCCAAGGGCGGCTGCCCGGTGCGGATCCACATCCCGCAGATCTTCGAGCTGGTGGGGCAGGGCCGCTTCGAGGACGCCCTCGAGCTGCTCGAGTCGTGCAACCCGCTGCCGGACGTCACCGGCCGGGTCTGCCCGCAGGAGCTCCAGTGCCAGGGCGTCTGCCTGCACAAGACGCCGATGGCGATCGGCCAGGTCGAGTGGTTCCTGCCGGAGCGCGAGAAGCTGCGCCACCCGGGCAGCAACGCGGTCCGCTTCGCCGGCCGGAAGGACCCGTGGGAGGTCGCCACCAAGCCGCCCGTCGCCATCGTGGGCTCGGGGCCGTCGGGCCTCATCAACGCCTACCTGCTGGCCGCGGAGGGCTTCCCGGTCACGGTGTTCGAGGCGTTCCACGACCTCGGCGGCGTGCTCCGGTACGGCATCCCCGAGTTCCGGCTCCCGAACACGCTCATCGACGACGTCGTGGAGAAGATCGAGCTCCTCGGCGGCAAGTTCGTCAAGAACTTCGTCGTGGGCAAGACGGCGACCCTGCAGGAGCTGCGCGACGCGGGCTTCTGGAAGATCTTCGTCGGCTCCGGGGCGGGCCTGCCGCGGTTCATGAACGTGCCGGGCGAGCACCTGCTCAACGTCATGAGTGCGAACGAGTTCCTCACGCGCGTCAACCTCATGCAGGCCGTGCGCGAGGACCGCGAGACGCCGCTGCCCGAGGTCCGCGGGAAGAACGTCATCGTCATCGGCGGCGGCAACACCGCCATGGACGCCTGCCGCACGGCGAAGCGGCTCGGCGGCAACGTGACGATCGTCTACCGGCGCACCCAGGCGGAGATGCCGGCCCGCGTCGAGGAGCTCGAGCACGCGCTCGAGGAGGGCATCGCGCTCAAGGTCCTCGCCTCGCCGTCGGAGTTCCACGGCAACGAGGACGGGTTCGTCACCTCCGCGACCCTCGACATCATGGAGCTCGGCGAGCCGGACGAGTCCGGCCGTCGGCGCCCCGTGAAGACCGGCCGCACCGAGGTCATCGCCGCCGACCTGGTGATCATGGCGCTCGGCAACGACGCCAACCCGATCATCAAGGACTCCGAGCCGCGGCTCCGGGTCTCCAAGTGGGGCACGATCGAGCTCCGCGAGCAGGGGACGCAGGAGACCACGCTCGAGGGCGTGTACACCGGCGGCGACGCCGCGCGGGGCGGCTCGACGGCGATCATGGCGGCCGGCGACGGCCAGTCCGCCGCGCGCGAGATCCTCGGCAAGGTCGACGTGCCGGCCGAGGTCATCCCGGCGATGGTGGCGAGCGCCAAGGCGTACACCGAGCTGGGCGCCGCCGAGTCGACGATCGTCGCGAAGCGGAACCTCTCGCCGGGCATCGAGGAGATCGAGGTCTACGCGCCGGTCGTCGCGCGCGTCGCGCAGGCGGGCCAGTTCGTCCGCGTGCTCGCGCGGCCCGACGGCGAGCTCATCCCGCTCACCCTGGCCGACTGGGACGAGAAGGCGGGCACGATCACGCTCGTCGTCCAGGACGTCGGCGTGAGCAGCCACGAGATCAACGCGATGGCGGTGGGCGACGCGTTCACCGGCGTCGCCGGCCCGCTCGGCCAGCCGAGCAGGCTGCACCGGTACGACGGCGACCGGACGGTCGTGTTCACCGCGGGCGGCCTGGGCCTCCCGCCGGTGCACCCGATCATGCGCGAGCACCTGCGGATGGGGAACCACGTCACGCTCATCGCGGGCTTCCGCACGGCCGACCTGATGTTCTGGGACGGCGAGGACGAGCGCGTGGGCCGGCTGCAGGCCGAGTTCGGCGACCTGCTCGACGTCGTGTACGCGACGAACGACGGCTCGTTCGGCGTCAAGGGCTTCGTCACGACCCCGCTGCAGGACATGCTCGAGGCGAACAAGCGCGGCGAGGGCCGCACGGTCGCCGAGGTCGTCGCGATCGGCCCGCCCATGATGATGCGTGCGGTGAGCGACCTGACGAAGCCCTACGGGGTGCCGACGGTCGCGAGCCTCAACTCGATCATGGTCGATGCCACCGGCATGTGCGGGGCGTGCATGGTCCCGGTCGTCGTCGACGGCAAGCTCGTGCGCAAGCACGCCTGCATCGACGGCCCGGAGATCGACGCCCACGCCATCGACTGGGACAAGTTCCTGCCCCGGTTCAACCTGTTCCGCAAGCAGGAGCAGGAGGC
>JAAZAC010000124.1 GCA_012514545.1 Actinomycetales bacterium
GCTTGAGGTTCACCAGCTCCTGGAGCAGCTCGTCGGAGGTGGTGATGACGCGGCTGTTCGCCTGGAAGCCGCGCTGGGCGATGATGAGGTTCGTGAACTCGGCCGACAGGTCGACGTTCGACATCTCGAGCGCGCCGCCGGTGAGCTCGCCGCGCCCGCCCGTGCCGGCCGCGCCGATCTGCGGGTCGCCGGAGTTGACGGTCGTCCGGTAGAGCGAGCCGCCCGCCTTCTCCAGGCCGGCCGGGTTCGTGAACGTGGACAGCGCCACGCGGCCGAGCGCCTGCTTGAGGCCGTTGGAGAACGAGCCGAGCAGCGTGCCGTCGGCGTTGATCGTGAACGACTGCAGCGTGCCCGCGGCGCGCCCGTTCTGGCCCGAGGCCTCGACGGTCGTGAGGCCCGCGAAGCCCGTCAGCGTGCTCATGTCGACGGTGATGCCGCCCACGGCGAGCGTGCCACCGCCCGTGAGCGTGCCGTCCGCGTCGAACGTCATCGCGACGGTGGTGCTGGCGGCGCCCAGCGTGCCCGTGACGTCCCAGCCCGCCGCGGTGCGCGTGAACGCGAGCGACAGGGTGCTCACGGTGCCGTCGGCCGCGTAGACGTCGACGTCGCGGTTGAGCACGGTGCCGACCTCGGCGTCGGCGGGCAGGTTGCCCTCGAAGGTCGCCTGGGTCGTGGCCGCGGCGCCCATGAGGGTGGCGATCGGCAGGCGCAGGTCGACGAGCGGGCCGTTGACGTCGATGTTGCCGGCCGCGTCGGCCGCCCAGCCCTGGACGAGCCCGCCGTCGGGCGTGACGAGCTGGCCGCTGGCGTCGAAGTCGAACGCGCCCGCGCGGGTGTACATCTGCTCGTTGCCCTTGCGGACGACGAAGAAGCCGTCGCCGCTGATCATCATGTCGGTCGACCGGTTGGTCAGCTGGGCGGCGCCCTGCTGGAAGTTCGTCGTGATGCCGGCGACCCGCACGCCGAGGCCCACCTGGGCCGGGTTCGTGCCGCCGACGCCGTTCTGGGCGGCCCCCGCGTTCGTGAGCACCTGGGACAGCGTGTCCTGGAACTGCACCTGCGAGGCCTTGAAGCCCGTGGTGTTGACGTTGGCGATGTTGTTGCCGGTGACGTCGAGCATCGTCTGGTGGGCGCGGAGGCCGCTGATGCCGGAGAACAGCGAGCGGAGCATGGTCGGATCCCTTCGGGACGGCGGCCGCGTCAGGCCGTGGCTGGGGTGGAGGACGCCGCGGCGTCCGTGGTCCCGTCCGTGGGATCGGTGGCGGGTCCGTCCGTGGACCCGGGGGTGGTCGTGCCGCGCACCGCGGCGACGGCGTCGAGCGGCACGCGCCACTCGCCGACCGTGACCACGGGGACCGGGCCGGCGAAGTCGACGCCGTCGACGGTGCCGGTCCGGGTGACGCCGTCGGCGTCGACGAAGGACACCTGCTGCCCGACCAGGGCGCTCGCGGCGACGCGCATCTGGAGCGCGAAGCTCTCGCGCGTCGTGTCCGCGACGGCGGTGAGCTGCTCCATCGAGGCGAGCTGCGTGGACTGGGCGATCATCTCGGTGGTGTCCATGGGCGAGGTCGGGTCCTGGTTGCGCAGCTGCGCGACGAGCAGCGCCAGGAACACCTCCTTGTCCATCTGCTGCTTCGGCGCGGTCGCGGTGGTGCCCGCCGTGTAGAGGCTGGGCGCCGTCACGGCGGCGGTCGTCGGGACTGTCACGTGCTCTCCTCTCAGACCGTCAGGTCCAGGCGGGCGCCGGGGCGCCCGGCGAGGTGGACGGGGGCGGGCTGCTGCGCGCCCGACGGCGTGGCGCGGCCCTCGCGCGCGCCCTCGCCGCCGGTGGCGTCCCGGCCGGAGCGCCCGTCGCCGGTGGTCGCGTCGCCCGCGAGGCCGGCGCCGCGGTCGGCCCCCCGGCCGCCGAGGTCGAGGTCGGCCGCGAGGCCGACGCCGGCGAGGTCGCGCCGCAGGTCGGGCAGCGCCTGGCGGAGCGCGTCGCGCGCCGCCTCGGTGCCGCCGAGCAGCTCGATGCGCACGCCCTCGGTGCCGATGTGGGCGACGACCCGGACGGGCCCGAAGTGCTCGGGCTCCACGCGCATCGTCAGCACGTGCGTCCCGGGGCCGGACGCGCGCAGCACGGGCCAGCGGGCCTCGAGCTGCTCGGCGAGCTGCGCGGCGATCGGGCGGGCCACCGTCTCGGTCGGGGTGGGCGCCGAGGTCTGGGTCGGGGCGGCGATCCGGTCGGGGACCGCGGCTGCCTGCGCCGACGGCTGGGCGGGCGTGCTCGCCTCCGGCGGCGCCACCGGACGGGCGATGCCATGGGTGCCCGCACCCGCCCCCTCGCGCTCCGCGTGCCCGAAGCCGCTCCCCGCCGCCCCGCCCGGCCGCGCCGCCTCGGGGGAGAGGTCGCCCTCGTTCTCGGCCTGCGTGGCGATCGGGCCGGCCGCCTTCGTCCCGCTACCCGCCTGCGCGGGGTCCCCGGCGGACGGCCGGGCCGCCCGGGCAGGCTGCGCGTCCGCGGCGAGCGTCGCGGAAGGGGAGGCGGAGGTCGGGGCGGCGGCGTCGTCCGGCACCGCGGCGGGCGTCGACGCGGCTGTCTCGGCGGGTGCGGCCGCGGCGGCGACGGGGAGGGCGATCACCTCGGCGAGGGTCTCGGTCGGCACGTCGGCACCGGGCGCGAGGTCCGCCGCCGGGTCGGCGTCGGCGGACGGCTCCGCGCCCGCGGGCAGGCCGGGCACGACGGCGGCCGGGTCGGCGGGCGCGCCGGCGCCGCCGAGCGCCGGGTCGGGCACCGCGTCGGGCGACGGCGCGGCGGGGTCGGCCGCGTCCTGGGCCGCGCCGAGGACGGCGTCGAGCGCGGAGGCGAAGTCGGTGTCGCCCGCGGGCGCGGCCGGGTCGACGGCGGGCCGGTCCGCCGCGCGGGCGGCCGGCGGTGCCGGCAGGACGATCAGGGTGGTCATCGCTCCCCCTCGGTGGTGGGCGGCATGTTCGTGGACGGTGGGCTCGTGGGCGGCGAGCTGGTGGGCGGCCGGCTGGTGGACGGCTGCGTGGGCGGCGCGTCGGGGCGGCGCAGCGCCGCCTCGTCGAGCAGCAGCTGCTCGGCGCGGAGCTCGGCCGCGGCCTCGGCGGCCTCGTGGCGCTCGGCGAGCTTGTCGAGCATGCGGACGGTGCGGCGGGCGTCGGTCCACTCCGCTCCTGCCTGCTCCGCGCGCTCGGTGGCGGACGCGAGGTACGCGACCGACTCGGCGTACAGGCCGAACAGCGCGGCGCGGCCCGCGACGGCGGCGGCGAAGTCGGCCCGGTCGAGGGCGGACGACCCGATGGCGTCGGCGGTCGCGTCGCGGCGCTCCTCGGCGCGGCGGCGCTCCGCGTTGGCGCGGGCGAGGTCGGCGGCGGCCCGGTCCTCCTCGAGCCGCCGCAGCCGGAGCAGGCCGTCCAGGCGGAACGCGCTCACGACGCGCCCCCCATCCGGCCGACGAGGGCCTCGAGCCGCGCCCACGACTCGGCCGCCGGGGCGACCTCGTCCATGGGCTGGCGCAGGAACGCGTCGATCGCGGCCGCGTTCGCCACCGCCGCGTCGACGTCGGGGTTGCTGCCCGCCGCGTACGCGCCGACGTCGAGCAGGTCCTGCGCGCGGCGCCGGGCCGCGAGCACCTGGCGCAGCCGCACCGCGAGCCGCTGCTGCGCGGGCGTCGTCACGCGGGTCGCCACGCGGGACACCGAGCCGAGCACGTCGATGCTCGGGAAGTGGCCGGCGACCGCGAGGTCGCGGCTCAGCACGACGTGGCCGTCGAGGATCGAGCGGGCGGCGTCGGCGATGGGCTCGTTGTGGTCGTCGCCGTCGACGAGCACCGTGTAGATGCCGGTCACGGAGCCGCGCGCGGCGGTGCCCGCCCGCTCGAGGAGCTGGGCGAGCAGGGAGAACGTCGACGGCGGGTAGCCGCGCGTCGCCGGCGGCTCGCCGACCGAGAGCCCGATCTCGCGCTGGGCCATCGCCACGCGGGTGAGCGAGTCCATCATGAGCACGACGTCGCGCCCGGCGTCGCGGAACGACTCGGCGATGCGGGTGGCCGCGAACGCGGCGCGGAGCCGCACGAGCGGCGGCTCGTCCGACGTCGCGACCACGACGACGGAGCGGGCCAGCCCGTCCGGCCCGAGGTCGTCCTCGAGGAACTCGCGCACCTCGCGGCCGCGCTCGCCGACGAGCGCGATGACCGAGACCTCCGCCTCCGTGCCGCGCGCGACCATCGACAGCAGGCTGGACTTGCCCACGCCGGACCCGGCGAACAGGCCGATGCGCTGGCCGCGGCCGACGGTCGCCATCGTGTCGAGCGCGCGCACGCCGAGGGCGAGCGGCTGGGCGACCCGCGCCCGCTCGAGCGCGCTCGGCGCCGAGCCGGTGACGGGCACGCGCGTCACGGCGCCGAGCGGGCCGCGCCCGTCCACGGGCCGGCCCAGCCCGTCGAGCACGCGCCCCAGGAGGGCGTCGCCCGTCGGCACGGTGAGCGGCCGGCCGGTGGCGCGCGCGGGCATCCCCACGCGCAGGCCCTCGACCCGGCCGAGCGGCATGCAGCGCAGCACGGTCGGCGTGACCGCGACGACCTCGGCGGCGGTCTCCGGCTCCGCGCCCGCGGGCGCGCCGCCGGGCCGGTGCCCGCCGAGCGTGACGAGGTCGCCCACCGCGCCGTCGAGCCCGGCGACGTCGACGGACAGCCCGACGACGGCGCTCACCGCGCCGACCCGCTCCGGGGCGGCGGCGGCCAGCGCGCGCGTCCAGCGCGCGTCCCGCACGAGGGTCGCGGCGCTCACGAGATCTCCTCCGCGAGCGCGCGCCGCGCCCGGTCGAGCGCCGCGGCGACCTGCGCGTCGACGGTGCCGACCGGGTCC
>JAAZAC010000125.1 GCA_012514545.1 Actinomycetales bacterium
AGGCCCTCGAGGCCGCCGCCTGGGTCGCCGCCGGCCTCGCCATCGCCGCCACCGCCGTGGCATACGCCGCCCGCACCGGCAACCCCGACCCCAGCGACTGGGCCTTCCTCCTCGGCGCCCGCACCCTGGCCGCCGGCGCGGCCACCACAGTCCTCGGCACCCTCGCCGGCGTCGCCACCACCCGCGAACGCCACCTCTTCCGCTACTTCAAGAACCGCTGAGCACCGGCGGCCGCCTCACCAGGACCAGTCGCCCCCGGACGCGCCGCGCCCGCGGCGCGCGCCCCGCCCGCCGTCCTCGGCGGACCGCGTGGGCCAGCCCCGCTCGATGAAGCGGTCCAGCGGGAGGGTCGCGGCGCCCAGGGCGACGGCGTCCCGCCCGAGACGCGAGCGCACCAGGGCGACCTCGCGCCCGGGCTGCGGCAGGGACGACGCGATCATGCTGCGCCGCACGTCGGGCAGGAGCTCCTGGGCGACCATGTCCCCGAACCACCCGGCGAGGACGATGCGCGCGGGGTTGTAGAGGTTGACGAGGTTGGACAGCGCGACGCCGAGGTGCTCGACCATCCGGTCGAGCGCGGCCTGCGCCCGCTCGTCCCCGGCGTGGTACGCGGCGAGCATGCTGCGGACGTCCTCCATCTCGTGGCCCGCCCGCGCGGGGTCGGGCCCGCGCCACGCGGTGACGACGGCGGACGCGCCGACGAACGTCTCGATGCAGCCCCGCGCCCCGCACCGGCAGCGCGGCCCGTCGAGGCTGATCTTCGTGTGGCCCCACTCGCCGGCGCTGCTGGACGACCCCCGGAAGAGCCGGCCGTTCGTGATGATCCCGGCCCCCACGCCGTCGCCGACGAGGACGACGATGCCGTGGTCGACCCCGCGCGCGGCGCCGAACCAGGCCTCCGCCTGGGTGGTCGTCTTCGCCCCGTTGTCGATGAGCAGCGGGAGGCCCAGGCGCTCGGCAAGCGTGGAGAAGTCGGTCTCGTCCCAGCCGACGACCTGGGCGTGCACGATCGGCTCCCGCAGGGGGTCGCCGCAGCCCGCGAGGTTCTCGGGGCGCTCGACGACGCCGGGCACCCCGAGGCCCACGCCGAGCACGCGCGTGAGCACCTCCGGGCCGCGCGCCTCCTGGGCCTCTTGCAGGATCTCGGCGACCGAGCCGGCGATGACGTCGGTCACCTCCTCGGGCGAGATCCGCCGCTCCGGGAAGCCCCAGGAGCGCGAGGCGACGCGCTTCATCGTCAGGTCGAACATCTCGGTGACGACCTCGGCCTCGCCGACGTCGGCGCCGATGACGTACGCGGCGTCGGGGTTGACGCTGAGGATCGTCCGGGGCCGACCGCCGGAGGAGTCGAGCTGGCCGCCCTCGACGACGACGCCCTCCGCGACGAGCTCCGTGACCATGTTCGTCACCGACGTCGGGGAGAGGCCCGTGGCCTCGCTGGCGTCCGAGCGGCTCGACTCGCCGGCCAGGAGCAGGTGGCGCAGCAGGAGCGCGCGGTTCGCCCGGCGGACGTCGCGGACCGAGGCCTTGCGCCGGCCGGGCGACCCATTTTCCATTCTTTTTTTATAGCCGGACAGAAGTGCCCGCGCAAGGGCCCTGGTGCGCGGTCATCCCCCGACGGCGGCGGTCTCGGCGGCGCGCGCGGCCGTGATGACGTCGCGGTAGTGGGCGGCGCTCAGCTTCGGCGCGAGCCGGCCGGACGCGTAGTCCGTGTAGAAGAGCCCGTACCGGAGCTGGTACCCCTGCGCCCACTCGAAGCTGTCCATGAGCGACCAGAAGTAGTACGCCTCGACGCGGGCGCCCCGGGCGATCGCCGACGCCATCGCCCCCACGTACCCCGTGAGGTACGCCACGCGCTCGACGTCCCGGCACGCGCCGTCCGGCCCCACGTAGTCCCACAGCCCGACGCCGTTCTCCGTCACCCAGATCGGCCGGTCCGGTGCGTGCTCGGCCACCCGCAGGAGCACCCGCTCGAACGCGGCCGGGTGCACGGCCACGCCGTGCCCGCTCCGCGGCTCCGGCACGGGGAGCTTCGCCACCCCGCGCACCACGGGGTCGGTGCCGACCTCGTGCGCGCGCACCACGTTGTGCTCGTAGTGGTTGACGCCCACGAAGTCCGTGGGCCGCGCGAGCTCGGCCACGTCGATCCCGTCGAGCGCGGCCACCAGCGGGCCCGCGCCGAAGTACGCCTCGGCGTCGTCGGGCACGCGGCCCAGGAGGAGCGGCTCGAGGAACAGCCGGTTCTCGACGAGGTCCGCGCGCGCGTGGGCCGCCAGGTCCTCCGGCCGGTCGCTCGCCGGCGCGAGGTCGGACAGGTTGATCGCGAAGCCGACGCGGCCGCCCGGCGCCGCCTCGCGGAGCGCGCGCAGGGCCCCCGCGTGGGCGTGCATCTGCACGAACGCGGCCCGCAGCGCCGCCGCCTCGTCGGTCCGCCCGGGGGCGTGCAGGCCGCTGAGGTAGCCGTGGAACGCGGCGCAGAACGGCTCGTTGATGGTCACCCAGTCGTCGACGAGGTCGCCGAGCCGCTCCGCGGCGCGCGTGGCGAACGCGACGAACGCGTCGGCCGTGCCGAGCGATGTCCAGCCGCCCCGGTCCTCGAGCCACTGCGGCAGGTCCCAGTGGTAGAGCGTGACGAGCGGGCGCACGCCGAGCTCGCGCAGGCCGGCGAGCACGCGCCGGTAGTAGGCGACGGCCTCCTCGTTCACCGCGCCGTCGGGCCCGACGAACCGGGGCCACGACACGGACAGCCGGAACGTGTCCAGGCCCAGCCAGGCGACGGCGTCGAGCATCGCGCCGGGGTCCTCGTACGCCCGGCAGGCCACCTCGCCCGTGTCCCCGCGTGTCGTGGCACCGGGACGTCGGGCGAACGTGTCCCAGATGCTCTCGACGCGGCCACCGGCGCGGGTCGCGCCCTCCACCTGGTAGGCGGACACGGCGCTGCCCCACCGGATCCGGGCAAGCTCGTCGGTCAACGGGTTCTCCTCGTGGGTCAGGGCTCAGTAGCCGGTTCGAAGGCCGCGCAGGAGGTACTTCTGCAGCGCGAAGCAGAGGAGCACCGGCGGCAGGGTCAGGACGATCCCGCCCGCCATGAGCTCGCCCCAGTAGATGCGGTACCCCGTCTGCATCTGCAGGAGGCTCGAGGTCAGCGGCATGACCGTCGAGTCGGTGATGAACGTCATCGGGAACAGCAGGTCCGTCCAGCCGGCCAGGAAGCTGTACAGGACGGCGGTCATGAGGCCGGGCAGCGCGAGCGGGAGGACGATCCGGAAGAACACCCGGGCCGGCGAGAGGCCGTCGAGCTCCGCGGCCTCCTCGACCTCCTTGGGCACCTGCTCGAAGAACGGCTTGAGGATCCAGACGACGAACGGCAGGTTCAGCACCGTCACGCCGACGATCACGCCGCTCAGCGAGTTCAGCAGCCCGAGCCGCTGCATGATCGTGTACAGCGGCACGACGAGCGCGGCCGGCGTCACCATGCGCGCCACGATGAGGAACGCCAGCGCCACGCCGCTCCCGCGCCACGGGTACCGCGCGAACCCGTAGGCCGCGAGCCCGCCGAGCAGGACGCTGATCGCCACGGTGGCCGCCGCGATGGCGACCGAGTTCGTGATCGACGACCCGAAGTGGAACTGGTCGAAGAGGTTCGCGTAGTGCGCGCCGGTGAGCTCGTCGGGCATGCTCAGCGGCGCCCGGCTGAAGATGTCGGTCTCGGGCTTGGCGGAGACGAACGCCATCCACGCCATCGGCGCGAGCATCACCAGCGCGACGACGGTCAGCGCCGCCCCCGCGGCGGCGGCGCCGAGGCGGCGTCGGGCCTGGAACGTGAGTCGCATCAGCGGTTCCTCCGTTGCAGGACCATGAGGGCCACGCCGAAGCCGAGCGAGATGACGAGCGCGAGCAGCGCCTGCGCGGACGCCGAGCCGAAGTCGAGGTGCGTGAACGCGGTCCGCCAGATGACGAGGGGCAGCACGCGCGTGTCGTCGCCCGGCCCGCCGCCCGTCGTCGCGAACACGGTGTCGAAGACCTTGGTGAAGGCGTCCACGGCCCGGAAGGCGCCGGTGACGAGCATGATCGGGAGGATCGACGGGAGCGTGATCGAGAACAGCGTGCGCACCGGGCCGGCCCCGTCGAGCGCCGCCGCCTCGTACTGCGACGGCTCGATCGACATCACCGCGGCGAGCATCACGAAGAGCACGAACGGCGTCATCTTCCAGGCGTCGATGACGATGATCGACAGGAGCGGGTGCTCGACGAGCCAGGGGATCGACGTGCCGAGGAGCTGGTTCACGGGCCCCAGCTGGGCGTCGAGCATCATCCGCCACGCGTAGGCGCCGGCGACGGCGGGCACCGCGAACGGGACGATGAACGCGGAGGCGAGCGCGCGGGAGAACAGCCGGCCCAACCGCCCCCGCAACCGGAGCATGACGTTCGCCAGGAGGATCGCGCACGCCGTGCCGACGACGACCTCGATCGCGACCGACGCGAGCGTGAACTGCAGCGTCACGCGCAGCGAGCTCCGCACGGTCGAGTCGGTGAACAGGGCCGTGACGTTGCTCAGCCCCGCCGGCGTGATCTCCGACGACGTCAGCGGCCGGTAGGTGTGGAGCGCCATGTACCCGAGGTAGACCAGCGGGTACGCCATGACGGCACCGACGAAGAGCATCGAGGGGAGCGTGAAGGCGATCCCCGCGAGCCGGCGTCGGCGGGACGAGCGGTGGACGACGGCGGGGCCGGGGCTCGGGGCTCCCCGGCCCCGCCGTCGGGTCTCGGGACGTCGCGGGGAGGACACGACGTCCTCCCCGCGACGTCCATGAGCGACAGTCGTCACTCGATGGCCTCGCGCCCGGCGAACTTCTCCTCCTGGAGCCAGCGCGCAGCCTCCTGGGCGGTCATCTCGTCGGAGAGGACCTTGGCGATCGCCTCCGCGACACCCGAGCTCAGCTCACCCGACCAGGTGGTCTGCAGGTAGGTCAAGCGGCTCGCGACCGTCTTGAGCATGTCCAGCTCGGGGAGGGCCTCCGCGAACTCGGCGCCGTCCTGCTGGCTGCGCAGCACGGGCAGGTTGCCGGTCTCGGCGGTCTGCGGGAGCTGGAACTCGTCGGAGACCATCCACGCGACGAACGCGCCCGCGGCGTCGGGGTTCGGCGCCGACTCGGGGATCGTCGCGAGCATCGCGCCGAGGTGGGTCTTCTCGCCCGGGGGCGGCGCGATGCCGAGCGTGCCGTCCATCTGGTCGCCGACGGCGCGCCAGGCGTACAGCCAGTTCTGGTAGATGGCGACCTGGCCGCTGGCCATGAGGTTGTCGCAGTCGAAGAAGCTCCGGGCCTCCCAGCCGGGTGCGCTGAGGGAGGTCAGGGCGTCGATGTACTCCATGGCCGCGACGTGCTCGGGGGTGTCGAGGGTGAGGGCGCCGGTCTCGGCGTCACCGAAGTTCGAGTCCTGGCCGTACACGAAGTACGTGTCGTCGAGGAACACGGACCAGTCGACGCCGCCGAGGCAGGTCCCGTAGAGGTCCGGGCCCCGGTCGAAGAACTCCGCGACCTCGACGAGCTCGTCGAACGTCGTCGGCGGGGCGAGCTCGCGGTGGTACTTCTCCTGGAAGGCCGCCTGCTCTGCCGGGTCCTCGAAGAGGTCCGTCCGGTAGAGGACGACGGGGAAGTTGTAGTACTGCGGCACACCGACGAGGGCGCCGTCGTCCCGCGTGAAGAGGTCCGCGTTGACGATGTCGCCGACGACGTCGCCGAGGTAGGGGGCGAGGTCCCGGGCGTGCGCGTGGCGCAGCAGCCAGACGGCGTCGTCGCCGCCGCCGACGAAGACGACGTCGTAGGTGCCCGCGTCCTGCGCGAGCTCCGCGACCTTGCGCTGGCCCCAGACGTCGCGGGCGACCTTGTCGACGGTCACGCCGATGCCGGTTGCCTCGGTGAACTCGGCCGCGTGGGTCGCGAGCGAGTCGGTCTCGGGCCCCTCCACGGCGAGGACCCGGATGTCGCCCGTGGGTCCGCTCTCCGCCGGCGTCGACTCCGACGGCTCCTCCTGGGGCTCGTCCGAGCCCGAGCACGCCGCGACCGTGCCGGCCGCGAGCGCCGTGCACGCCGCCACGGCGAGTGCACGTCGCATCGACAGTCGCATCTTCATCCTCACTCTCCCTCGAGTACGTCCTGTGCTCGTCGGCTCGCCGGACGGCGGGCCCAACCCCTGCGCGACTTCTTGCCGATTATAAAATATGCTGCGACGAAACCTGTCAAGGGCCTGAGCCCGGACGGCGCGACGGCGGGCACGGGGGGCGTGACGGCGTCGGGCGGCCCGCCGTCGTCAACGTGGGTTGACGACGGCGGGCGCGGTCAACCATAGTTGACTCCGTGGACCTTCGGGAGGTGTCGCAGATGCTCCGGCTCGCCGCCGACGACGACGACCCCATCCGCGCGCTGCGGGCGACCGCGGCCGCGAGCACCGAGCTCGAGCGGCAGCAGTCGGCGCTCGTGCGCCGGGCGCGGGTGCGGGGCGCGACGTGGACCCAGATCGCCGGCGCGCTCGGGGTCTCGAAGCAGGCCGTGCACAAGAAGTACGGCGGGCGGCGGCTGGGCCGGCCCTGAGCGGGTCGTCGCGGGGCAGCCGCGCGGGCCGCGCAGGCGACGGCTCAGGCGACCGCCCGGCGCGCCTGCCACGCGCTGCGCACCATCTCCTCGAGCGTCGCCCGGGGCGCCCAGCCGAGGTCACGCGCCGCGAGCGCCCCCGACGCCACGATCCGCGGCGGGTCCCCGGGCCGCCGGGGACCGACCTCGGGCTCGAACGGCACACCCGTCACCGCGGCGACGGCGGCCATCACCTCGCGCACGGACCGCCCCTCGCCCGCACCGAGGTTGTACACCGGCGCGAGCGTGCGGCCCGCCTCGAGCGCCCGCGCGGCGGCCACGTGCGCCGCGGCGACCTCCGCGACGTCGACGTAGTCGCGCACGCACGTGCCGTCGGGCGTCGGGTAGTCGTCGCCGAGGATGCGCGGCGCCCGCCCCGCGAGCACGGCGTCCAGCACGAGCGGGACCAGGTTGTGCGGGCTCGAGTCGTACACCGCGGGGTCTCCGGACCCGATCACGTTGAAGTACCGCAGCGACGTGTGCCGCAGCCGCGGCACCTCGCCCGCCGCCTCCGGCCGGGCGGCGTCGGCCACCAGCCACTCCCCGACCAGCTTGCTGCGCCCGTACGGCGACTCGGGCGCGGTCGGGGTCTCCTCGGTCACGAGGTCGACGTCCGGCGTCCCGTAGACCGCCGCCGACGACGAGAACACCAGCAGCGGCGTGCCCACCTCCGCCATCGCGGCGAGCAGCCGGGCCGTCCCGGTCACGTTCTGCTCGTAGGTGTGCAGGGGCCGGCGCACGCTCTCCCCCGCGTACTTGAACGCGGCGAGGTGCACGACGCCGTCGACCGCGTGCGCGCGCAGCGTCCCGGCGACCGCGGCGGCGTCGGTGACGGACGCGCGGACGAGCGGGACGTCGTCGGGCACGAACTCGGCGTGCCCGCTCGACAGGTCGTCGAGGACGACGACGTCGGCGCCGTCGGCGCGGAGCGCGCGGACGACGTGGGCGCCGATGTAGCCGGCGCCGCCCGTGACGAGCCACGTGCTCACCGGGCACCCCCAGCGGCGTCGGCGACCGGTCCGGCCGGCTCGACGCGGCCGCCCGGGCCGGACGGCTCCGCGACGAGCAGCGCGGGCGTGCCGAACCCGGCGGCGGCGAACGCCGCGCCGACGCCCTCCGCGACCGCGGCCACGTCCTCGCGCCGGACGAGCGCGAGCGCCGACCCGCCGAACCCGCCGCCGACCATGCGGGCCCCGAGCGCGCCGGCCGCGACCGCCGCGTCCACGGCGACGTCCAGCTCCGGGCAGCTCACCTCGTAGTCGTCGCGCAGCGAGGCGTGCCCGGCCGTGAGCACGGGCCCGAGCTCGGCGACCCGGTCCTCCGCGAGCAGCGCGACGGCCCGGGTGACCCGCGCGTTCTCCGTGACGACGTGGCGCACCCGCCGGCCGGTCTCCGGAGGGGCCCCGTCGGCCGCGAGCCGATCGAGCGCCGCGTCGAGGTCGGTCACCTCGCGCAGGGACGGCAGGCCCAGCCGGCGGGCGGCGTCCTCGCACGCCGCGCGCCGGGCCGCGTACTGCCCGTCCGCGTTCCGGTGCGGCGCGCGGGTGTCGACGACCAGCAGCGCGTGCTCGCCGAGCCGCGCGGGCACCGGCCGGACGCTCCCGTCGCGGAAGTCGAGGGCCAGCGCGTGCCCGGGCACGGAGCGCAGGGCGGCGGTCTGGTCGAGCCCGCCGGTGGGCGCGCCCGCGATCTCGTTCTCCGCGCGGCGGCAGGCGGCGACGAGGCGCGCGCGGCCGGCGTCGTGGGCGCCCAGGCCGGCCCCGACCACGTCGTCGAGCGCCACGGCGAACGCGCCCTCGAGCGCGGCCGACGACGAGAGCCCCGCGCCGTACGGCACGCACGAGTCGACGGCGGCGTCGAACCCGGGCACGTCGAGGCCCGCCCCCCGCAGCGCCCACGCCACCCCGACCGCGTAGGCCGCCCACCCCTGCACGGTCCCCGGCCCGACGTCGGCCAGCCGGCCCTCCCACGCGGTCGGCTCCTGCGCGGAGACGAGCCGCACGACGCCGTCCGGCCGGGGCCGCAGCGCGACGTACGTGCGGTGGGCGAGGGCGACGGGCAGGCAGAGGCCCGCGTTGTAGTCGGTGTGCTCGCCGATGACGTTGACCCGGCCGGGCGCCGCCCAGACGCCCGCGGGCTCACCCCCGAACGCCGCGGCGAACCCCGCGCGCGCCCGGTCCGCGCCCTCGGCGGGCGTCCACGCGGCGCGCCACTCGACGCGCGGGGTCCCGACCCCGCCGGGGCCCGGGGCGCTCACGGCGCCAGCTCCTGCAGTCGCGCGGCGATCCGCTCGGGTGTCGTGTCGCTGATCCATGCGCCCATCCCGGACTCCACTCCCGCGAGGTACTTCAGCCGGCCCGGGCCGCGCAGCACCGAGAGGACCTGCAGGTGCAGCCGGCCGAGCTCGCGCCCCTCGCCCACCACGGCCTGGTGCCAGCCCGCGACGTACGGCAGGGGCACGGAGCCGTCGTCGGCGAAGAACCTGTCGAGGCGCCGCAGCAGCTCGGGCAGGACCGCGGCGAGGTCGTCGCGCTCCAGGTCGTCGAGGGCGGGCAGGTCCGGCACGTCGCGGTGCGGCGCGAGGTGCACCTCGACGGGCCAGCGGGCGGCCGCGGGGACGTACGCCGTCCAGTGCTCCGACTCGAGGACGACGCGCGTCCGCGCGCGGCGCTCGGCGTCGAGCACGTCGCGGAAGAGGTTGCGCCCCGTCCGCGCGCGGTGCTCGGCGGCGCGGTCGAGCATCACCCGCGTGCGCGGCGTGACGAACGGGAACGCGTAGATCTGCCCGTGCGGGTGCGGCAGCGTCACGCCGATCTCGCGGCCGCGGTTCTCGAAGCAGAACACCTGCGCCACGCCCGGCTCGGCGGCGAGGCGGCGGGTCCGCTCCGCCCACGCCTCGACGATCGTGCGCACGCGCCGGGGCGGCAGGTCGGCGAGGGACGCCGTGTGCTCGGCGGAGAAGCAGATCACCTCGCAGCGCCCGACGGCGGGGCGCGCCGGCCACAGCGGCTCGCCGTCGACGAGCCGGCCGGGCGCCGTCGGGTCGGTCCCGGGCGGCGTCACCAGCGCGGGGAAGCGGTTCTCGAAGACGACGACGTCGTAGTCCGTCGCGGGGACCTCGCCGTCGGTGTACTCCGCGCCGGGCCGCGCGGGGCAGAGCGGGCAGGCGTCCGCCGGGGGCAGGAACGTCCGGTCCATCCGGTGTGCCGCCATCGGGATCCACTCGCCCGTCAGCGGGTCGAGCCGCATCTCCGGCCCGACGACGGGCGCCCCGGTCCCGTCGGCCGCCGTCACCGTGGCGAACCGGTCGGGCAGGGGGCGGCGGTCGACGAGCTCGCGGGTGGCCCCGCCGGAGACGTACGGCTCCGAGTCGTCGAAGTAGAACAGCTCCCGGCCGTCGGCCAGCCGGGTCGCGGTGCAGCGCACGGCGGCGGTCACGGCCGCCGTCCCGCGGGGGCGGCGAGGACCACCTCGGTGACCTCGCGGGCGGCCGCGACGGCCTCGGGATGCAGGCCGTCGTCGGTGACGAGCAGGTCGACGTCGGCCAGGTCGGCGATCCGCGCCAGCCCGACCACGCCCCACTTCGACCGGTCCGCGACGACGACGACGCGGCTCGCCGCGGCGACGAGGGCGCGGTTCGTCTCGGCCTCCAGGAGGTTGGGCGTCGTGAGCCCCGCCTCCGGGTCGACGCCGTGCACGCCCAGGACGAGGACGTCGACCCGCAGGCTCTCGATCGCCCGGGTGGCGACGGGCCCGACGAGCGCGTCCGACGGCGTGCGCGTGCCGCCGGTGAGCACGACCGTGAGCCCCGGGTCGCCCGCCGCGTGCAGGACGTCCGCGGCGGGCGGCGAGTTCGTCACGACGGTGAGCGGGCGCAGCGCGGGGGTGGTGGCGATGAGCCGGGCGACGAGGTGCGTCGTCGTGCCGGCGGAGAGGGCGACCGCGCTGCCGGGGGCGAGCCGGCCGACGGCGGCCGCGGCGATCGCCGCCTTCTCGTCCGCGTGGAGGCCGGCCTTGGCGCGGAAGCCCGGCTCCTCGGCGGCGCGGCGCACGTCGACGACGCCCCCGTGCACCCGCTGCACGAGGCCGCGCTCGGCGAGCAGGCCGACGTCGCGCCGGACGGTCATCTCGGAGACGCCGAGGGCGGCGACCAGGTCGGCGACGCGCACGGCTCCGTCGCGGCGGACGGCGGCGAGGATCGCCTCCTGGCGCTGCTGGGCGAGCATGGGCCCATCTTCGCACATTTTCGCGCGCGATCACACATGTTCGAACAGCGCACGATCGTGAGCGGCCAGCCGGTGGATCGGCCGGCCCGGAGCTGGGCCCGCGAGGAAGTCGTCCCAGGACGTTTGCCGTCGCCGCGTGTCGCTGCGCGGCCGTCCGGTGCGCCGCACCTACTGTGGGAGACACAGCAAAGGCCCCTCGGAGTAAGCGTCCGAGGGGCCTTGCTGTGATCGTCGACCGCCCAGCCCGGCTACCCGACGGCGATCCGGCGAACCGGACCAACCGCCCGGCGCTGCCGAGCCCGTCCCGGCGACCGGGGGATCGAGTCCCGGCGAACCGGGACCGACCACCCCGACCGACCGGAACACCGGTCCCGCTCCGACGGTGCGGTGGAAAGACGGCCCGTTGGTTTCCCGTGGGCGGCTTCCCAGGTCGATCACACCGCCCGGTCCGCACGATCCACTGCGTCGTCGTCCACAGCCCCCACGAGTTGCCCCGCGAGGGACCCTTCAGGCCGAGGCCCGAAGAACTGGACCGCCGATCTCCGGTCGGTCACGACTCCGCAAAATCTGCCGGTCAGACCCGGTTTCCCGGACCTGTTCCTCGAGGGTTTCCCCTCTCGGACCGGCTGACCTGCGGTGCCGTTGACCCCAAGTTCTAGTGGGCCCGCGAGGGGGTGGCAAGGGGTTCTGGCGGCGACTTTTCATCCACCGTGAAGTCACAGCTTCGTCCACATACGGCCCCACGGCGGACGCCCTCCACGCACACCCCTGTGGAGAAAAGATGTGCACGACGAAGCAGGCGGCTAGTCCGTTCGGGTGGTGCCGCCTGACGCGGCCCGGCGCGCCCTCTCCGCACCGCCGGCGTCAGCCGCGGACGTCCCAGAGGTGGTGCGCCATGTCGTGCGCGTAGTACTGGCCGAGCGTCTCGACGGTGAACGCCGCGCCGTCACCGCGCAGCCCGCGGCGGGACCACTGCTCGTCCGTCACGTCGGCGAACGTGGCGGCCGCCGCCTCGACGGCCTC
>JAAZAC010000126.1 GCA_012514545.1 Actinomycetales bacterium
CCGGCCGCCTCGACGACCTCCCCCTCGAGGACCACCCACCCGGCCGCGCGCTCCTGCTCGGCGGTGTCCTCGCTGTCGTGGTTGCCGTTCGCGACGACGGTGACGACGCCGTCGGGCAGGGCGTCGGCGAACGTCTGGACGCAGTACGACTCGACGACCGTGCCGTTGACGGTCGTGTCGCCCGCGTTGAGGACGAGCGCGGCGCCGGACAGCTCGGCGACCGCCCCGATGACCCGCGCCATGCCGATGTTGCAGTGCAGGTCGCTGACGACGAGCGCCGTGACGAGCTCGGGCGCCTCGGCCTTCTCCGGCTCCTCGGTCCCGGACTCGCCGTCCCCAGGGGTCGGGGTGCGCACCGGCGGCACCGGCCGCCCGGTGGCGCGCCGGGGGTCGAGCAGGCGCTGGTCCGCCTCGACCCGGTCGGCCCACGCGGCCCGTACGGCCTCCTCCGCGGCGGCGTAGAAGCGCTCGTTCTCGCGCCAGGCGTCCACCGCGTAGCCGCCGTACGTGTCGACGACGCCGGCCAGGCGGCCCGTGATCCGCGCGCCCTCGAGGGGGGTGTCGTCGAAGACGGACGACGCCCGCCGCGCGTCGGCGGGGGCGGACGGGAGCGGGTCGCTCGCCGTGATCCCGCCGACGACGAGGACGACGATCGCTGCCGCACCCGCCGTGGCCGTGCGGTACGGGCGGAAGCGGGCCGCGAGCTCGGCGCGGCGGCGCACGCCGAGCAGGGCGCGCAGCCCGAGGAGGGCCAGCGTCACGGCGAGGACGGCGAGCAGCGTGCGCTGGACGGCGTCGGCCACGAGGGCCCGCACGGCGAGCGCGACGGTCGCCTCCGGGCCGGTGAAGAAGGCCACGTACTGCTCGAGCGCCGGGACGAGCGACTCGATGCTCGTGGCGGCGTCGATGGAGGTGACGTCCTCGGGGATCTCCTGGACGACGACGCGGGCGCCGAGCCCGACGGGCAGGGGCGAGTCGATGACGATCGTGCCGAGCGGGCCGAGGTCCACCGTGACCTCGCCGTCGACGGTGACCTCGTAGCGCGCCGTGTGCGGGCCGAGGCTGCCCTGGGCGGACGCCGTGGTCACCCCCCAGGCCGCGCAGGGCAGGACGACGGCCAGCCCGACGAGCAGCCACGCGCCGACCCGGCGCGGCGTGACCTGCCGCCGGCCGACGTCGCCGACCCGGGCGAGCACCGCGGCGGCCCGCCCGCGCCCCGCCGCCCATGCGGCAGCGACGCGGGCCCTCCAGGCGGACCGGGGGGCGGGCGTCGGGTCGTCGGGGGCCATCGTCCGTCTAGCCTCCCCTGTCCCGACCCCCTGCACCATGCGCGGGCTGGCTCGCGTTCGCTCTCGGCGAACAGGTGGGCGGCGGACTGGTCAGCGGCGCGCGTTGACCCGGTCGCGCCAGTCGAGCCACGGCCGCAGCCCGTCGAGCTCGTAGGCGGGCCCCGACGTCGGCAGGACGAACAGGGTGACGCCGCCCGCCAGGAGGGCCTCGGCGTCGTCGCCGGGCTCGCCCCGCCGCACGCTCACCGAGCGCTCGATCTCGCGCGGGTCGCGGCCCACCTCGGCGCACCACCGCTCGAGGACGGCCGTCTTGCGAGCGAGCGTCTCGACGTCGGCGAACGAGTGCCAGACGTCCGCGTGCTCGGCGACGATCCGCAGCGTGCGCCGCTCGCCGCCCCCGCCCACCAGCACGGGGATGCGGCGCGTCGGCGGCGGGTTGAGCGCGGCCCAGCGCGCGCGGATGCGGGGCATCGCCGCCGCGAGGTCCGTCAGGCGCGTGCCCGGGGTGCCGAACGGGTAGCCGTACTCGGCGTAGTCGCGCGCGAACCAGCCGCCACCGATGCCGAGGAGGAGCCGCCCACCGCTGACGTGGTCGACCGTGCGGGCCATGTCGGCGAGCAGGTCGGGGTTGCGGTAGCCGACGGACGTGACGAGCGCCCCGATCTCGACCCGCTCGGTCTGCTCCGCCCACGCGGCGAGCGTCGTCCAGCACTCGAAGTGCGGGCCGTCCGGGTCGCCCGTCAGCGGGAAGAAGTGGTCCCAGGTGAACAGGACGTCGACGCCGGCGCGCTCGGCGGCGTCGACGGTGCGGCGGATCGCGTCGTAGGTGGCGTGCTGCGGCTGGATCTGCAGGCCGACGCGGACGGGCCGGCGGGCGGGCTCGAGGCTCATGCCGCCATCCTGCGACGTCGAGCGCGCTCGAAGTCCAGCCCCGTCCCGGATCAGGCGGTCGCGGCCCGCCAGTTGCGCCGCAGGCGCCGGACGACGAACCACGCCAGCGCGACGACGAGCGCGCCGATGACGACCCGTCCCGCCAGCCCGGTGAGCCAACCACGACGGCGCCCGTCGGGCACCCACTGCATGACGAGCCCGATCATCCGCGACGCCCTCGACTACTGACGGTCC
>JAAZAC010000127.1 GCA_012514545.1 Actinomycetales bacterium
CGCCTTTTACGTGAGGGAAGGGGACGGCAATGGAGAGCGGCGGAAAAAATAACAGCAGCGGAAAAAAGAGCCTTGTGTTTTTTATCGCGGCGGCGTGCGCGTCCGCGGGAGTCATCCTCGCATCAAGGCATGCGCTGGCGCGGGAGGGCGCGGAACCGGCGGACGCGCCCGCCTCCCGCCCCGCTTCCGCGTGCAAGACGCCCGCCACGCCGCTGGAGATGGCGCTGATGCTGGAGCGCGAGCTGGCGCGGGGCGCGGGGGCGCTCATGCCGGACCCGGAGCGGCGGGTCAGGCTGGACGGCGGCGTCATCCCGCTGGACGCCGCGTCCGGAGGCTTCCCCGCCGAATTCCTCGCGGGGCTCGCGCCGGAGGAGGCCAACGGCGTCGGGGCGTGGCGCGCGACCCTGCGCGCGGACGACGCCACCGGCGACATGCTCTTTTACAACGCGGACGGCGAAACCTTCTGGTCGGTCGCCGCCGACGCGGCCGTCTACTCGATTGACTGGATCGCGCGGCTCCGCAGCGCCGACGGCGCGGACACGGACTTTCCCGAAGCCGGAGAGCCCTGCCGGGAAATGCCGGCGGACCCCTCCCGCGCGGGGCTGCCGGAGGAGGCTTTGCGCCGGGCGGCGCGGCTGGCCGCGCGGCGGCATCTCCTGCCCTCGCACGTCGAGATGGCCTTCACCTTCGTCCTCCGGGAGGATCTCGACGACTACCGCTCCGGCACGGCGGCGGAGCCGCGGGGCACGGCGGCAGGCGCGCCGGCGCGCTCGCCGGCCGCGCTGACCGGCCTGGCCTTCACCGGCATCGCGTCCGGCACGAACGGGGTCGCGCTCTCCGCCGCGTGGCCCGCGGGCACGTCGCTCGCCGGCGGGGCGCTGGACGTCTTCTTCACGCCCTCCCTGTCCCCGGTTTCCTGGACGAACCCGTGGCGGGTCGCGCTTGACCCCGATGCGGCCGGGGTCGAGCTCCTCATCCCCCGCGCCGGCCTGCCCCCGCCGCCGGAGGCCCCGGCCCCCGCATATGTCACGAACACCGCGCCCTCCGCCTACGCCCCGGGCGTCACGTACACCAATCTCGTCTGCACCAACGCCGTCCGGCTGGCGGACACCGGCTTCTTCCGCCTCGCCGACCTCGCGGACACCGACGGCGACGGCCTCACCGACGCGTTCGAGAGCTGGGTCTCCGGCACCGGCCCGCTCGATCCGGACTCGGACGGCGACGGGCTGGCGGACGGGTGGGAAGTGCGGTACGGACTGAACCCGCTCGCCCAGGACGATCCCGATGCCGATCCGGACGGCGACGGCCTGACGCACTCCGAGGAGTGCGCGGCGGGCACCGACCCGCTCAACCCCGACACCGACGGCGACGGGATGGACGACCGCTGGGAGGTCTGGTTTAGCTTCGACCCCCTTTCCGCGCAGACCGACGGCGCGCACGGCGCGGGCGACGACCCGGACGGCGACGGCCTGACCAACCTGCGGGAGAGCGTTCTCGGGCTTAACCCCTTCTCCGCCGACACGGACAACGACGGGCTCGGGGACGGCGACGAGGCGAGAACCGGGTTCGACGTGGTCGAGTGGGGCCAGCCGTACGCCGGGGCGGACGCCGCGCCGCGCCCCGGCGACCTGACCAACGTCGTCGCCGCCTCGGCCGGCATAAGCCATGCCGCCGCGGCGCGGAGGGACGGCACGGCCGTTTGCTGGGGGAAGAACGGCGCGGGCCAGTGCTCCCCGCCGGACGGCCTGACCGGCGTCGTCTCCGTGGCGGCGGGCAACACCCACACCGCCGCCGTCCTCCGCGACGGGACGGTCCGCTGCTGGGGCGACACCGCGTACAGCAAATGCCACGTCCCCGCAAGCTGCACGAACGCCGTCGCCGCGGCGGCGGGCGCCATGCACACCGCCGCGCTGCTGGACGACGGGCGCGTGCTCTGCTGGGGGCACCCCGCCTTGACGACCGTCCCCCCCGGCCTGACGAACGCCGTCGCGGTCGCCGCGGGCACCATGTACACCGTCGCGCTGACCGCGGGCGGGAGCGCGCTCTGCTGGGGGCACCCCGCCATGACGAACGTGCCCCCGGACCTGACGAACGCCGTCGCGGTCGCCGCGGGCGGCATGCACGCGGTCGCGCTGACCGCGGACGGGCGGGCGGTCTGCTGGGGCAACAACAGCAAGGGCCAGGCCGCCCCCCCCCCGGGCCTGGGGACGGTCACGGCGGTCGGCGCGGGGCAGTTCCACACCCTGGCCCGCACGTCCGGCGGGGAGATCGTCTGCTGGGGCAACAACGCGCACGGCCAGTCGGAGACCAACCTCCCCGGCGCGCCCGTCCGGTACCTGGGCGGGGGCTTGTCATATTCGCTGGCCCTCGTCGGGCACCGGCTCCTCCTCACCGACCCGCTGAACCCCGACACCGACGGCGACGGCATGAAAGACGGATGGGAGGTGCGCCACGGCTTCGACCCGCTCGCCGCCCAGACCGACGGCACGCACGGCGCGGGCGACGACCCGGACGGCGACGGCCTGACCAACCTGCGGGAGAGCCGGTGCGGCACGGACCCGTTCGACGGGGACACCGACGGCGACGGCCTCACGGACGGCGACGAGGTCAATGTCCACGAAACCAACCCGCTGAACCCCGACACCGATTACGACGGCCTCACGGACGGCGAGGAAGCCGCGCTCGGCACAGACCCCTGGGGTTGGGACACCGACGGCGACGGCCTCACCGATGGCGACGAGGTCAATGTCCACAACACCAATCCGCTGCTGACGGACACCGACGGCGACGGCCTGCCTGACGGATGGGAGGTGCGCCACGGCTTCAACCCGTGCGTGATCCAGACCGACGGCATACACGGCGTGGCGGACGACCCGGACGGCGACGGCCTGACCAACCTTCAGGAATTCCAGTACGGCACGGCCCCGTTCAACGGGGACACGGACCACGACGGCCTGACCGATGGAGAAGAGATCGCCCTGAAGGCGGACTGGCCGTGCCTGAGCCCGCTGGCCTGGGACAGCGACGGCGACATGCTGTCCGACAAATGGGAGCTGCAGCACGACCTCAGCCCCTGCGAGTGCGCCACAACGAACAGTCTTGCCTGGGACGCCGACAACGACGGCCTCGGCCTGTTCGACGAGTACCGCTACTGCACAAGCCCGTTCAGCCCGGACACCGACGGCGACGGCGTCTCGGACGGCGACGAGGTGCCGCAAAGCCCCGGCTCCTGCCCCAACGACGCGGACGACGGCGGCGACCCCGCCAACTGCGTGACGCTGAAACTCACCGTGGGCGACCCGAGCAGGAGCAATTCCGAACGCTGGAATCTGGACGTCTTCGAGGAGGCTACTGGGAGGGCTGTCGTGCGCCATTGTGACGATGGCTTCGGCA
>JAAZAC010000128.1 GCA_012514545.1 Actinomycetales bacterium
CGGCGACCAGCGCGCCGGCGACGAGCACGCCGACGGCGGCGAGGGCCATCGCGCGCCCCCGCCGGGACGTCGCCGGCGCGGGCGACGGGGTGCTGGCCTCGGTGATGGTCGTCCCTCCCGGGTGGGGCGTGCGTCGGCGCGCGCGTCGTGCCGCTCGCGGCGGAGGGCAAGGGATTCGAACCCTTGAGGACGGGGACACCGCCCTAACGGTTTTCAAGACCGTCGCTTTCGGCCGCTCAGCCAGCCCTCCCAGCGCCGACCGGGCTCACGCGCGGACGGACGCCGTGGTGCAGCCCGGCCGCCCGGCCCGACGCCGGCGCGCGCCCATTCTGGCAGCCCGCGGGCCGCCGTCGGGCACGACGCTCAGCCGGCCCACCACTCCGGGTCGCGCCCCGGGGCGATCACGCGCAGCCCGTGCAGGATCGCCACCTGGGCGAGCTGGGCGTCGTAGGTCGCGATCGTCGACACGTCCGCGTGCGCCATCGCGACGCCGAGGTGGATCGCCGCGAACGGCGGCAGCACGCCCGACGCCAGGGACGCTGACCCGAGCGCCTGGTCGAAGAACCGCACCACCGTCAGCGTGCCGGCGAGCTCCCGGGCCTTCTCCCGCGCGTCGGGCCCGAGCGGGAAGGCGGCCCGGCGCAGCTCGGTGATGCCGAGGGGGGACGTGATCACGTCGTCGGCGTGCTCGGCGAACCAGGCGGCCCACGCGGGCGCCTCGACGTCGTCGGTGACGAGCCGGCTCAGGGCGGAGCCGTCGGCGTAGACGAGCATGGGCTTCCTCGGCTGGGCCGTCGGGTGTCCGCCCGACGCGCGGGTGCCCGGCGAGCGGGCGTGTCGACGCCGAGCGTAGTGACCACCGGGGCCCGGATGTGCGACGACCCCGGCGCGGGGAGGACGTCCGCGCCGGGGTCGTCACCTGCGATCAGCCGCGCAGCCGCTCCATCGCGAGCTGGACGAGCGCGATGAGGGTCTGCTTCGTCGCAGCCCGCGACCGCGCGTCGGTGTACATGAGCGGCACGTGCGCGGGGACGGACAGCGCCTCGCGGACGTCGTCGAGCTGGTGGCGCGCCACGCCGTCGAAGCAGTTCACCGCCACGACGAACGGGATGCCCCGGGACTCGAAGTAGTCGACGGCCGGGAAGCACTGGTCCAGGCGCTCGGTGTCGACGAGCACGACGGCACCGATGGCCCCGCGGACCAGGTCGTCCCACATGAACAGGAAGCGGTCCTGGCCGGGCGTGCCGAAGAGGTACAGCCACAGCGAGCCCGGCAGGGCGATGCGACCGAAGTCCATGGCGACGGTGGTGGTCGTCTTGCGGTCGGTGACGCCGCCGGCGTCGTCGACCCCGACCGAGTGCTCCGTCATGGCAGCTTCGGTGTTGAGCGGCTCGATGTCGGAGATCGAGCCGATGAACGTCGTCTTGCCGACCGCGAAACCACCGGCGACGACGATCTTCACGACGGTGGGAGCCACGCTCCCGGTCGGCGTCGACCGGTCCGTCACGGCCGTGTCAGAGGGCTGATATGCCATTGAGAACACTCTCCAACACGCTCAGGGACAGGGCGGGGGACTGGCCGGTGTGCACGCTGACCGGCGTGGACGTGTGGACCCGGACGTGGTTCGACTCCGCGAGGTCCGTGACCAGGACGCGCACGACGCCGATCGGCAGCCGCAGCAGCGCGGACAGCTCGGCGACGGACACGAAGGTGTGGGACGCGTGCTGCAGGATCGCCCGCTTCTCCGGGGGCAGGCCCTGGCTGACGGCCCCGGGGAGCGCCTCGACGAGCGCCTCCAGAGGCAGGTCGGAGTTGGCGGCCCGAACACGACCACCGGTGACCGCGTACGGACGGACGGTGCGAGCCTCGTACTCGACGCCTTCCTCCGCGTGCGATCCGGGGACGCGGTGCATCCCCCCGAATGGCTGCTCGTTGGTGGCCATCGAACCGCTCATCCGACCGCTCGCACCGCACCGTCGACGGGGAGGTTCCCGCGCATCTCGCTGACGAGCTGCGGGGTGAGCGTCGACTCCGTGCGCGACACGAGCATCGCCATCTCGTACCCGATGAGCCCGACGTCGCACGTGGTGTCCGCGACGACGGCCAGCACCGAGCCGTTGGAGACGCTCATGAGGAACAGGAAGAGCTCGTCCATCTCGACGATGGCCTGGCGGACGTCGCCGGCCTGGAGCTGACGAGC
>JAAZAC010000129.1 GCA_012514545.1 Actinomycetales bacterium
CCCACGTGCTGGCGTACGTGCTCGTCAACGGCTTCCTCGTGGTGCTCTGGGCGATGACCACCGGGCCGACCGGGTTCTTCTGGCCGGTGTTCCCCATCCTGGGCTGGGGCATCGGGCTCGCGTTCCACGTCTGGGAGGTCGTGTCGCCGGAGCCGAGCGAGGAGAAGATCCGCGCCGAGATGGAGCGGCTGCGCCGGCGCTGACGGCCCTAGCGGCTCCGGAACGGCGCGACGGCGGCGCGCACCGCCGCGGTGGCGCCCCAGTCGTCGTCGAACATCGCCATGAGCGCGAGCTGTTGGCGCAGGTGCACGAGCGGCAGCCGGTCCAGCCAGCCCGCCTCGCGCCCGGCGACCTCGGCGTAGACGTCGAAGAACCGGCGCGCCTCGGGCGGGTGCGGCGAGCACCACAGGTGGCTGACGTCGACGTCCGCCCACGTGCAGCTCACCGCCGGGTCGATGAAGGCGGGCGCGCCGTCGGGCGTCGCGAGGACGTTCTGCACCCAGAGGTCGCCGTGGGTCAGGCACGCCGGCGCCGGCGGCAGCAGCTCCGGCAGGCGGTCGCACAGGCGCTCGAGTGCGGCGACGTCGGCGGCGTCGAGTTTGGCCCGCACGCGCGGCTCGGGCAGCCAGCGCAGCAGCCGGCGCTCGGCGAAGAACGCGAAGCCGTCGTCGGACCACGCGTTGTGCTGCCGCATGGGCCCGAGCCACGTGTCGTGCGGCCAGCCGAACCGGTCGGTGACGGTCGACGTGTGCAGGTGCGCGACGGCGTGCGCGACCCGCTCCCAGAAGTCCTCGCCGTCGGGCCGCGGGGCCAGCGGAGAGAGCACGAGCAGGTGCGTCGAGACGTGCACGACGTCGGGCGTCGCGAGCCCGGCGCCCCGCAGCGCCGCCAGCCCCTCGGCCTCCCGGGCGAACACGTCCGGGCCGGGCGGCGCGTCGAACGACTTGACGAACACCGTCTCGCCCGACGCGCGGGTGGCCGTCCCCGAGCGGGCCGCCATGCCCTCGTCCGACGGCGTGACGGCGACGACGTCGGTCAGCCCCTCCGCGTGCAGGCGGCGCAGGAGGAGGTCCGCCGTCCCGGGCACCGGGGCGCGCCTACAGCTTCTTGCCGGGGTTGAGGATCCCGGCCGGGTCGAGGACGGACTTCAGCGACCGCTGCAGCGCGCGCACGTGCGGGGTGAGCTCGAGGTGCAGGGCCGCGAGCTTCTCGGTGCCGATCCCGTGCTCGCCGGAGACCGTGCCGCCGTGCGCGACGGCGAGCGCCATGATCCGCTCGTGCGCGCCGCGCGCGACGGCGACCTGCGCGTCGTCGTCGGGGTCGTACGCGACGACCGGGTGCAGGTTGCCGTCGCCGACGTGCCCGCCGGTGCCGATGGGCAGCCCGATCTCCGCGGACAGGGCCTCGATCGCGGCGAGCACCGCGGGCAGCTGCGAGCGCGGCACGCACACGTCCTCGTTGAGGCTCGCGCCCCGGTACTCGCGCATCGCCGGGTTGAGCAGGCGCCGGGCGGCGAGCAGCCGGTCCACCTCGGCCTCGTCGTCGGCCACGGTGAGGCTCGACGCCCCGTGCGCGCGGCAGATCGCGGAGAACGCGGCGAGGTCGTCGGCGGCGCCGACCGGCTCGTCGGTGAGCGCGAGCAGCCACGCGCCCGCGCCCGCGGGCAGGCCGGCGTCGGGTTCCAGGCGCCGCACGGCGTCGACCACGACGGCGTCGAGCAGCTCGAGCGTGCTGGGCCGGCGCGCGGCCATGATCGCGTTCGCGGCGGAGAGCGCGGCGGCCACGGTCGGGAAGCCCGCGCTGACGCCGCGGGACGGCCCGGGCGCGTGCCGCAGGGCGACGGTGACCTCGGTGACGACGCCGAGGGTGCCCTCGGAGCCGACGAACAGGCTGGTGAGGTCGAGCCCCGCGACCGCCTTCACGGTGCCGGGCCGGGTGTGCACGACGGTCCCGTCCGCGAGCACGACCTCGAGCGTGCGCACCCAGTCGCGCGTGACGCCGTACTTCACGCAGCGCATGCCGCCCGCGTTCGTCGCGACGTTGCCGCCGATCGTCGACGTGGACCACGACGCCGGGTCGGGCGGGTAGAAGAGCCCGTGCTCGGCGACCGCGTTCGCCAGGTCCTCGGTGACGACGCCCGCCTGCGCGACGGCGACGAGGTCGTCCGCGTCGACGCGCAGCACCCGGTCCATCCGCGTGAGGTCGAGCAGGATCCCGCCCTCGACGGCGGAGGCACCGCCGGCGAGCCCGGTCAGCCCGCCCTGCGGGACGACCGGGACGCCGTGGCGGTGCGCGGTCCGCAGGACCGCGGCGACCTCCTCGGTGGTCGTCGGCGCGACGACGGCGATCGCGGCGCCGTCGGGCGGGATGAAGGAGGCGTCGACGGACCGGGCGGCGATCGCGGCGTCGTCGGTCACGACGGCGCCCGGCGGCAGGACGGCGCCCAGCTCGCCGAGGGCGACGGAGACGTCCCGGTCGACGAAGCCGCTCACCGGACCGCTCCCCGTGCCACGCGCCGCACGCTACCGGAGCAGGACCGCCGCGCCCGTGACTTTGTCGGCCCGGAGGTCCGCGAGCGCGGCGTCGGCGGCCTCGAACGGGCGGCGGTCCACCGTGGCGCGCAGGCCGATGCGCCCGGCGAGGGCGAGGAGCTCCCGGCCGTCCTCGCGGGTGTTCGCCTCGACCGAGCGCAGCTGCTTCTCGTGGAACAGGTGGCGTCGGTAGTCCAGCGGCGGGACCTCGGTGAGGTGGATGCCGGCCACCGCGAGCGTGCCGCCCGGGCGCAGCGCCTCGAGCGCGGGGAGCACGAGCTCGCCGGCCGGGGCGAAGAGGATCGCCGAGTCGAGCGGCTCGGGCGGCGCCTCCGCGGCGCCCTGCGCGGAGTGGCAGCCGAGGCGCAGGGCGAGGTCCCGGGCGTCGGCGGACCGGGTCATGACGTGCACCCGCGCCCCCTGCGCGAGCGCGACCTGCGCGGTGAGGTGCGCCGAGCCGCCGAACCCGTAGAGGCCGAGCACCCCGCCGTCGGGCACCTCGGCGCGGCGCAGCGCGCGGTAGCCGATGATCCCGGCGCACAGCAGGGGCGCGGCCTCGACCGGGTCGAGCTCCGCGGGCCACGGGTAGGCGTACGCGGCGGGGACCGTGAGCAGCTCGGCGTACCCGCCGTCGGCGTCCCAGCCCGTGTACTCCGAGCGCGGGCAGAGGTTCTCGCGGCCCGCGCGGCAGTCCGGGCAGGTGCCGCACGTGCGCCGCAGCCAGGCGACGCCGACGAGGTCGCCCGGGCGGACGCCGGAGTCCGCGTGCGCGTGCAGCACCTCGCCGACGGCCTCGTGGCCGGGCACCACGCGCGGGCGGTGCGGCGGCAGGTCGTGGTCGAGCACGTGCAGGTCGGTGCGGCAGACCCCGCACGCGATCACCCGCACGAGCAGCTCGTCGGGCCCCGGCTCGGGGTCGGGGCGCTGGACCAGTTCGAGCCGGCCGGGGCCGGCGACCTCCCACGCACGCACGGTCCCATTCTCGTCGCCGGCGGCGGGCGTGGGGGCGGCCTCCGGGGCGCGGGCGTGTGACCCGGCGGGCGGCGGTCGGTGAGGCTCGCCGGGTGGAGCTCGCACCGGATGATGCCCGGCGGATCGCCGTGCGCGCCCAGCTCCTCACGGCCGACCGCCCGACCGACCTCGTCGAGACCGTGCGCCGGCTGACCATGCTCCAGCTCGACCCGACGGCGGCGATCGCCCCGAGCGCCGACCTCGTCGCCTGGAGCCGGCTCGGCGGCGCCTACCGGCCCGAGCACCTGACGGCGGCGCTGGCGGAGCGGCGGCTGTTCGAGCTGGGGGCGGTGGTGCGGCCGATGAGCGACCTCGGGCTGTACCTGGCGGTGCGCCCGCGGCCGCCCGACCAGAGCGCGGCGTCGGCGTGGGTCGCCGCGAACGACGCGTTCCGCCGGGCGGGTCGGCCGCGAGCGCCTGTGGGACCTGCCCGAGCGGGTCTACCCGGCCGACGTCGTCGTGCCGGACGAGGCGGAGGCCGCGCGGCGGCGCGACGAGCGGCGCCTCTCGGCGCTCGGCATCGCGCGGGACGCGAGGGTGGCGATGCCGGTGGGAGCCGGTGACCGTGGGCGAGGCGGGCGAGCCCGCGACCGTCGCGGGCGTGCCCGGCCGGTGGCGCGTGGACCCCGCGGCGCTCGCCGCCCTCGACGAGCCGTTCCCCGCCCGCGCGGCGCTGCTGTCGCCGTTCGACCGGCTCGTGCACGACCGGGTGCGCGCGGAGCTGCTCTTCGGGTTCGAGTACGTGCTGGAGACGTACAAGCCCGCGGCGCAGCGGCGCTGGGGCTACTTCGCGCTGCCGGTGCTGCACGGGGACCGGCTGGTCGG
>JAAZAC010000014.1 GCA_012514545.1 Actinomycetales bacterium
GCCTGCGCCGCCGCCTCCGCCGCGGCGCGCGCACCCGCCGCCCAGCCGGCCGCGAAGCCGGCGCGCTCGTCGTCGGCCCGGCGCGGGCTCGACAGCGGGGCGGGCCGGAACGGGGTCGCGGTGGCGGCGGGAGCGGCCGGGCGGTCAGGCGACATACTCGTCCTCGCCCTCGCGCCGGATGACGATCTGTCCGCTCTCCTCGAGGCGGCGGATGACCTGCACCACGGACGCGCGGGCGTCCTCGACCATCGAGAGGCGGACCGGGCCGAGCAGGTCCATCTCCTCGAGCAGGTTCTCGCGCGCCCGCTCGGACAGGTTGCGCATGATCTTGTCGCGGACCTCGCCCTCGACGCCCTTGAGCGCGGTGGCGAGCACGTTCGTCTCGACCTGGCGCAGCACGAGCTGGATGGCCCGCTCCTCGAGCAGCACGATGTCCGCGAACACGAACATCCGGCTGCGCACCTCCTCGGCGAGCGAGGAGTCGCGCTGCTCGAGGCCCTCGAGGATGAGCTTCTCCGTCGTCGGGTCCGTGCGGTTGATGATCTCCACGAGCGGCTGCACGCCGCCGACGGCGGCCATCTCCTGCGTGCTCAGCACCGCCGAGGCCTTGCGCTGGAGGTTCTCCGCGACGACGGCGACGACGTCGGGCGCCGCCCGCTCCATGAGCGCGATCCGGTGCGCGACGTCCCCGGCGACCGCGGGCGGCAGGCCCGTGATGATCGCCGACGCGTGGTCGGGCCGCAGGTGCGCGAGGACGAGCGCGATGGTCTGCGGGTGCTCGCCGGCGAGCAGGGAGACGACCTGCCGCGCGTCGGCGTACTGGAGGAACTCGAACGGCTGCCCGGCGAGCGACGTCGCGAGGCGCTCGAGCACGCTCTGCGCCCGGTCCCGCCCGAGGGAGGCCTCGAGCACCTGCTGCGCGAAGCCGATGCCGCCGTGCCCGACGGCGCCCAGCGACTCCTGGTAGAACTCGTCGAGCACCGCCTGGGCGGTGGCGGGGTCCACGCGCTCGAGGCGCGCGATCTCCGCGGTCAGCTCCTCGATCTCGGCCTCGTCGAGCTGCGCCATGATGCGCGCCGCGGGCTCCCGCCCGAGCTGGATGAGCAGGAGCGCGGCCTTCTGCGTGCCGCTGAGCATCCCGGTGCCGGCCATCAGCGCCGCCCACCCACGAGCCAGCCGCGGAGGACCTCGGCCACCTCGGCCGGCTGCTCGGCCGCGAGGGCGAGGAGCTCGTCGCGGCGCGCCTCGAGCGAGTCCGCCGGCGCGCCGGTCGGCGGCGCCGCCGCGAGCGCGGGCACGTCGGCGCCCTGCTCGAGCGCCTCCGCCTTGCGGGCCTCGAGCATCTGCAGGATGCCGAGGTCGAGCGCCTCGCGGCGGGCCCGGCGGCTGCGCCGGGCGGCCAGCAGCGCGAGCGCGATCACCCCGAGGACGATGACGAGCGCGAGCGCGCCGGACCGGATGAGGCTCTCGGTCCGTTCCTGCTGCGCCAGCTCGTCCGCGGCGGCGAGGGCCTCGGCGGCCTGCTCGGCCGTCGTCGTGTCGAACTCCATGCGCGTGACGGAGACGACGTCGCCGCGCTCGGGGTCGATGCCCGCGGCGGCCGCGACGGCCTCCTCGAGGCGGCTCATCTGGAGCCCGCCCGCCACCGCCTCGTTGACGACGACGGACACGGACTGCCGGCGGACGCTGCCGGGCGCCGTCGTCAGCTCCTCGCGGACCGTGCTCACCGCGTTGTTGACCGTCTCGGTCTCGCGGCGGTACTCGCCCGCGCCCTGGTCCTGCGTCGGCACCGCGATGTTGTCCGGGCCGAGGACACCGCCCGCCGACGAGCCCGTGCCCGTGTACTCCTCCACGGTGGTCGCCGAGGAGACGGGCGGCTGGTCGGGGTCGGTCTCGACGGTCTCGGTCGTGCGGACCGCGCGGTCGAAGTCGAGGACGGCGTTGACGCTCACGACGGCGTTGCCCGGCCCGACGAGCTTGTCGAGCATCGCCTGCACGCTGGTCGCGACGCGGGCCTCGTACTCGCCCGTGCGCCCGTCCGCGAGGCCGTCCGTCGCGGTGCCGCCGATCGCCGACAGCACGCGGCCCTCGGCGTCGATGACCGCGACGTCGGACGGCGACATGCCCTCGATGCCCGCGGACACGAGGTGCACGATCGACTGGACCTTGGCCTGGTCCATCGTCGCGCCCGGCTTCGTGCGGACGAACACCGACGCCGTCGGGTCGGCCTTCTGGTCGACGAAGACGCTCTCCTCGGGCAGCGCGAGCTTGACGGTCGCGGCGTCCACGCCCTGGATCGCGCTGATCGTGCGGGCGAGCTCGCCCTCGAGCGCGCGCTGGTAGGTGACCTGCTGCTGGAAGTCGGAGCTGGTCATGCCCATGTCGTCGAGGAGCGAGTAGCCGCCCTCGGACGCGGTGGGCAGGCCGGCGGCGGCGACCTCGAGGCGCATCTCGTACAGCCGGTCGGCCGGCACGAGGATGGTGCGCCCGCCGTCGGTGAGCTCGTAGGGCACGCCCGCCGACTCGAGGTGGTCGACGATCGCGCTCGCGTCCGAGCCGGACAGGTCCGCGAAGAGCGGGCTGTACGTCGGCCGCGCGAGCCACGAGGACAGGGCGAGCGCGCCGAGCAGCAGCACCGCGACGCCGATGATGCCGAGCGTGCGCTGGGCGACGGTGAACTCGCGCAGGGTCGCCTGGAGGCGCCCGAGCAGTCCGCTGATCTGCGCTGCCATCAGGCCTGCATCCTCATGATCTCGTTGAACGCCTCGACGGCCTTGTTGCGGATCGCCGCGGTGAGCTCGAGCGCGACGCTCGCCTGGGTGGCCGCGATCGTGTAGTCGTGCACGTCGTCGAGGTCACCGGTGACGGCGCGGATCGCGAGCTCGTCGGACCGCGACTGCAGCGCCTGGAGCTGGTCGATCGCGCCCGTGACGTCGGGGAACACGGCGCCGGCCACGTCGCCCGCGCGGCCCGTCGCCGTCGTCGGGAGGGACTGCTGGGCGCCGCCCAGGGCGGCGACGTCCGCGTACGCGGCGAGGCCGCCGACGGCGGACACGGGGGAGATGCTCATCAGGACCGTCCGATCTGCAGCGCCGCCTGGTAGGCCTCGCGCGCGCGGTCGACGACCGCGGCGTTCGCCTGGTAGCCGCGCTGCGCCATGATCAGCTGCGTCATCTGGCTGGCCATGTCGATGTCGGGGTAGCGGACGTAGCCCTCGGCGTCGGCGAGGGGGTGGCCGGGCTCGTAGACGAGCCGGCCCTCCGCGCTGCCGAGGGCGATGCCCGCGACCTGGGTGCCGCCGCCCGGCATGGGCTTGGCGACGACGTAGCGGGTCTGGAACGCGTCCTCGCTCGTGCGTCGCACGGTGTTGACGTTGGCGAGGTTGTCGCTGATCGCGTCGATCCACTTGCGGTAGACGGTCAGGCCCGTCCCCGCGACTCCGATGGCGCCGAAGATGGTCATGACGTCCTCATCGCGATGCGCAGCTTCTCGAACGTGCCGTCCACCGCCCGCGTGGCGAGCTGGTAGCGGAGGTTCGTCTCGATCGCGGAGAGGGTCTCCGTGTCGAGGTTGACGTTGTTGCCGTCGGGCCGGCCGGGCTCGAGCGAGCGGGCCACCGTGGGCGTCACGGCGCCGGTGCCCTCGCGCACGGCCTCGGCGAGGGAGGCCTCGAAGGACACGCGGCCCGCGCGGAAGCCGGGGGTCTGGACGTTCGCGATGTTGTCGGCGATGACGCGCTGGCGCATCGACAACCCGTCGAGCGCGCTGTTGAGCGCGACGAACGTCACCGAGGTGAACGCTGAGTCGATCACGGCCGGTCCCTGGGGGTGCAGACGGTGGGTGGCCGGTCCGTGGCCGAGGTGCGAGCAGTCCGTGCTCGACCGGCCCATCGGCCGCGCCGGGGACCGTGTGAGAAGTCCGGGCGGGCCGAGTCGCGCACTTCACCCGGTCGGGTGACGGCCGCCCCCGCGGCGTCGCCGGTCAGGCGGGCGTGTCGACGTACACCGGGGCGGACTCGCCCCGGGCGCGCATGCCCTGCGCGGCGCGCGCGTGGCGCCGGGCCAGCGCGGCGGCCTCGCCCATGCGGCGCGCGGTCTCGAGCTGGCGCTCGAGCAGGGCGCGCGCCCGGTCCGCGAGCTCGGCCGGCAGGGGCCCCAGCCCCACGGGCGGCTGCCACGGGTCCGGCGGGTCGAGCGCGGCGTCGCGCAGCGCGAGCATCTGCTCGGCCAGCCCGAGGTCGACCTCGAGGGCCTCGAGCGCGGCCTCCCAGGCGCGCACCCAGTCCTGCCGGTCGGCGTCGGCCACGCTCACCCCTCCCAGACCGCCGGGGTGCCGCCCGACGCCGGCGTGTGCGCGACCTCGAGCGGCGTCGCCGTGGCGGCGAGCTGGTTCGCGGCCTCGCGCCACGCGTCGCGCAGCGGCTCGACGAGCTCGCGGCAGGCCGCGGTGCGGTCGGGGTCGCCGCTGACGTTCGCACCGACGAGCTCGGTGAGCAGGAAGGTGTAGACGCTCATGAGGTGCGCCGCGCCGTCCCACGCGTCGACGTCGAGCGAGGCGGCGAGCTCGCTGACGATGTCCTGCGCGTGCACGAGGTGCTGCCCGGCCGCGGCGCGGTCGCCGACCTGCTGCTCCGCCTCGGCGCGCTGGAGGTCCAGCACGAGCCGGTCGTAGAGCATCGTCAGGAGCTTGGCGGGGCTGGCCGTCGCGACGGCGTCGTCGAGGTACCGGGTCCGCAGGGTGCCGTAGTCCATCGCTTCCATCACTTCGACGTCGACCAGGTGGGCAGGGACGCGAGCTGGCTCGCGAGCCAGGTCGACTGGGAGGTGAGCCGGGACAGGGTCGTCTCCAGCGTGGCGTACGTGCGCTCGAGGGCCGCGCGGCGCAGCTCGAGGCGCCGGTCCCAGCTGTCGATCTGGTCCCCGAGGTCCTTGACCAGGCTCTCCTGGCTCTGGATCCGGAGCGTCAGGGTGCCCTCGTGCTTGTCCGAGGTCGCGGTCGCGACGTCGGCCACCCGCTGCGCGAGGCCGGCGACGACCGCCTGCACCTTCGCCGGGTCGGCGGCGAGCGCGGCGCTGAACGCCGCCTCGTCGAACGTGAACGTCCCGTCGCGGCCGAGCACGATGCCGACGCTCGACGGCGAGGTGCCGTCGACGGGGTAGGAGGCGGCCTCGACGAGCCGCTGCTGCAGCGAGCGCACCGCCGTGTCGCCGGTGAACAGGCCGCCGGTGACGGACGTCGTGCCGTCGGCGCCCGTCGTCGACGTCACCGCGGTGCGCGAGGCGATCTCCGACAGCACGACCCCGAGCCCGCTGACGAGGTTCTTCGCGAGGTTCTTCAGCGCGGCCTCGTCGCGGGCGACGGTGACGGTGACGGTCTCGTCGGGCTCGGTGACCTTCGCGACGGTGACGTCGACGCCCGTGATGAGGCCGGAGAACGTGTTGGACGACTGGGTGAACGAGCGCTCGAGCCCGGGCACGCCCTTCCAGAGCGTGACGGTCGCGTCGGTCGCCGCGTGCACGAGGGTGGTGTCGAGGCGCGGCGCCGTGCCGGCGGCCACCTCCTCCGCCGTCCCCGCGAAGACCTTGAAGTTGCCGGCGGAGCCCGTCGTCGTCCCGGTGAACTGGAGCCGGTACATGGGCGTCTCGCCGTTGGTCACGCGGACGACGGTGACCTTCACGCCGGCGTCGGCGGCGGCGTTGAGCGCGTCCGCGATGTCGGCGAGGCTGCCCGACGTCGGCTCCACGGTGACGAGGCGGCCGTCGGCCGTGCGCACGGTCACCGCGGGTGGCATGCCCGTGACGAGGGAGCCGTCGTCGCGCACCTGGGCGGACACCGCGACGCGGGCCGTGGCGACGGAGTCCACGGAGAAGCTGAGGGAGCCGGCCTGCGCGCCGGCGGTCGTCGTCGCGGTCACGGCCGACGACGACGAGGTCGCCCGGTACGCGTCCCACGACGTGGCCTTCGCGGCCGCGGCGGCGTTCTCCGCGAGCGAGGCGACCTTGACGTTGAGCGCCTGGAGCGCGCTGACGAGGCTCTGGGCCGTCGAGGACTTCTGCTTGAGGACCGCCTGCGGCGCCGCCTCGAGCTGCATGAGCGAGTTGATGAGCGACGTCGTGTCGAGGCCGCTGACGAGGCCGTCGATGCCGAGCGTGGCCACGGTCGGCTCCCTTCCTGGCGCTCGAGGTGGATCGGGTGGTGCCGTCTACGGGATCGGCCGGCGGCGGAGAACTGTGAGCACTCCCGCCGCCGGCCGATGCCGGACTGAGCCGCCCTCAGGGGGCGGGGTCGATCACCGCAGGAGCGAGAGGACGCTCTGCGGGATCTGGTTGGCCTGCGCGAGCATCGCCGTGCCGGCCTGGGACAGGATCTGCGCCCGCGTGAAGTTGACCATCTCCTGGGCCATGTCGGTGTCGCGGATCCGGCTCTCCGACGCGGACAGGTTCTCGACCGCGACGTTGAGGTTCTTGATGGTGTGGTCGAAGCGGTTCTGCACGGCACCGAGGCCCGCACGAGCGGTCGAGACCTGCTTGATGGCCTCGTCGATGGCCGTGATCGCCGCGGAGGCGCCGCCACCGGGGACGTTCTCGGTCGCCGCGGCGACACCGAAGACCGTCGGCTGCGCCGTGATGGTGCCACCGAGGGTGACCTTGCCGAACTCGTCCACCTTCGCCGTGTAGGCGGTGTTGGCGAGGGCGGCGTCGAGGGCGGACTGCACCAGCGCGAAGTTCGCCTGGGCGGCCGCCGGGGTCTCGCCGCCGTCCCAGCCGGACAGGTCGACCGCGAACGTCGTGCCGTTGATGACGACGGTCGACGTGGTCGGGGCGGCCGCGCCGGCCAGGTCGATGGCGCCGGTGTACTGCGTGGACGCGGCGGTGACGTCGACCGTGTCGACGCCGAGGCCGGCCGCGCTCATCGACGTGCCGATCGAGACGCTGATCGTCTCGCCGACGTTGGCGCCCACCTGGAAGGTGCCGGTGTAGTTGCCGTCGAGCAGCTTGGTGCCGTTGAACTTCGTCGTGTCGGCGATCCGGGTCAGCTCGTCCTTCAGCTGCGTGATCTCCGACTGGATGTTGCTCTTGGCGTCCGCCGAGAGGCCGCCCTCGTTGGCCGCCTGCACCGACAGGTCACGCATCCGCTGGAGGATCGCGTGCGTCTCGGTGAGGGCACCCTCAGCGGTCTGGACGACGGAGATGCCGTCCTGCGCGTTGCGCACGGCGACCTTGAGGCCGCCGATCTGCGAGCGCAGACCCTCGGAGATCGCCAGACCCGCGGCGTCGTCCGCCGCGCGGTTGATCCGGAAGCCCGACGAGAGCTTCTCGAGCGACCGGGCGAGGTCGTTCTGCGTGTTGGACAGGTTGCGGTAGCTGTTGATCGCCGCGATGTTCTGGTTGATCGAGAGACCCATCGTGAACTCCTCCTTGAAGCGGGTCCTGGCCGCCGCCCCTCCATGGGCGAGCACCGTTGTCATCGGCGCCCCGGGCGCGGCCGTGAGGGATTCGTCGCAAGTTCTGCGCCGGTCGTCCCTCGGGCGTCAGCCGGCGTACAGCCGGCGTGCGGTGGCGGCGGTCACCTCCGCGGTGTCGTGGTCGCCGTGGCGCTGGTGCGGCACGAACGCGGCCGCGCCGGTCTGCGCGCTCGCCGCGGCCCGGGCCGCGACGGCGGCGAAGTACGCCCGACGACGGCGCTCGGCCACGCCGTCGGGCCGTTCGGGGGTGGGGAGCAGCTCGGGGTCGAGGCTCGCGCGCATGCCGTCGCGGAGGAGGCCGAGGGCCTCGGTGCGCAGCTGCGAGATCCGCGACTGGGTGACCCCGAGCTCCGCTGCGAGCTCGACGACGGGGCGGTCGTGGAAGAAGAGCTGCTCGATGACGTACCGCAGCCGCTCCGGCAGGCTCTCCACGCCGGCGTGGAGGTAGCGGAGCTGCTCGGCGGCGAGCACGCTCTGCTCGGGGCCGGGGCCGGAGTCGACGACGAGGTCGGTGACGGTGGTGTCGAAGCCGTCGATGCTGAGCAGCCGCGCCTCGGCGTCGCCGCGGGCCGCCTCGACCTCGCTCTCGGGGACGCCGAGGGCCTCGGCGAGCTCGGCGCGGGTCGGCGTGCGGCCCAGGCTGCCCGTCAGGTGGTCGCTGACCTCGGCGAGCTGCCGCGCGCGGCGCCGGGCGCCGCGGGACAGCCAGTCCATGCCGCGCAGCTCGTCGACGAGCGCGCCGCGGATCCGCAGCGACGCGTAGCGCTCGAAGGGCACCCCCGTGGACGGGTCGTACGCCCGCGCCGCCTGCACCAGCGCCAGCGCCCCGGCGGAGGCGAGCTCCGCGCGCGAGACGCTGGCCGGCACGCGGCCCAGCATGGCGTTGACGTGGTAGCCGACGAGCGGGAGGTGCTCGGCGACGAGGGCGTCGAAGTCGGGGGATGGAGTGCTCACGAGCCGTTCGTTCGACTGCCGTCCGTCGCGCCTTGACTTTCTTCACCCGCCCCCGCCGATACGCCGGTCAGGCCCGGATGCGCCCCCGAGTAGGCCCCTATGCCGGGTTTCGGAAAACGGGCCATTCCGGGGCGTCCCCGCCCATCCGGCGGCCCGGAGGCATTAAGACGTGACCTGAATCACACCCGAACGGGTGCGTCCTGCGCGCCTCGCAGCTCCGTCAGGCGGAATCCGTCACAATCCCGGAAGGGCTGCCGATGAGGGGGCACGACAGTCGACGAGACCGACCCGAGGGGCCCACGATGAGCCTGAACGAGTTCTCCGGGGTGCTCTGGCGCGAGCGCCAGCTCCTGGAGCTGCTGCTGTTCAAGCTCGAGGAGGAGCAGCTCATCCTCACCAGCGGGAAGACGCAGTGGCTCGGCCACGCGACCCGCGAGGTCGAGAGCGTGCTCGACCAGATCCGGACGGCCGAGCTCGGCCGCGCCGCCGAGGCGGACGCCGCCGCCCGCGAGGTCGGCGTGCCGGAGGGCAGCAGCCTGCTGGTCATCGCCAACGCCGCGCCCTCGCCGTGGCGCGAGCTCCTCACCGAGCACCACCGGGCGTTCGTCGAGCTCACCGAGCAGGTGAACGAGCTCGCCGAGGGCAACCGCGAGCTCCTCGCCACGTCCTCCCGCGCGGCTCAGGAGACGCTCCTCAGCCTGCAGGAGAGCGTGCAGACCTACGACGACCGCGGGGCGACGACGCCGGCCAGCACCGGTGCGAGCCTCCTCGACCAGGCCCTGTAGACCGTGAGCAGCTTCGCAGGACTCTCGACCGCGCTGTCGTCGCTCATCGCGCAGCGACAGGCGCTCGAGGTCGCCGGCCAGAACGTCGCCAACGCCAACACCAAGGGCTACACGCGCCAGCGCGTGGACATGCAGTCGGTGCAGGCGCTGGCCGCCCCGTCGATGTTCTCCGCGCAGCTCGGCGCCGGGAACGGGGTGAAGGTCGTCGGCATCGAGCGCCTCGGCGACATCTACCTCGACGCGCGGCTCCGCTCCGAGACCGCGACGGCGTCGTACACCGCGCGGCGCGCGGACGCCCTGGCGCGGCTCGAGACCACCGTGACCGAGCCGAAGGACACCGGGTTCGCCGCCACCCTGCAGACGTTCTGGGCCGGCTGGCAGGACGTCGCCAACCACCCCGAGGACGCCGCCGCCCGCAAGGTGCTCGTGGGCGCCGCGCAGAGCGTGGTCATGCAGATCGCGGACGGCTACCGCGCCGTCGAGACCCAGTGGGTCCAGGCGCGCACCGAGGCCGACACGCTCGCCACCGAGGTCAACACCATCGCCGAGGGCGTCGCGCACCTGAACGAGCGCATCCGGTCGATCCTCGTCTCCGGCGGGTCCGCGAACGAGCTCATGGACGAGCGGGACCGCCTCGTCACCCAGCTCTCGGGCCTCGTCGGCGCGCAGGCGCGCCACCGCGACGACGGCACGCTCGACGTCATGGTCGGCGGCAACGCGCTCGTCCGCGGCGTCACCGTCCACCCCGTCGAGGTGCGCGGCTCGCACACGATGGCGGGCGGTATCGCCTACCCGCCCGCCGGCGACCAGGCCCACCTCGTCTGGGCGGAGACCGGGACCGCCGTCGGGCTCCAGGGCGGCCGGCTGGCCGGCACGCTCGAGGCGCTCGCGCCGGCGGACGCCGACGGCCAGGGCGGCATCCTCGCGGGCGCCGCGGTGCAGTGGAACCGCATCGCCGAGGCGCTGCGGGACACGGTCAACGCCGTCCACGCCGGTGCCGTGCGGACCGACGGGACCGAGGGCGGCGACTTCTTCCGGACGGCGGACGGCATGCCGGCCGCGCTCGGCCTGAGTGTGCTCGTGTCCGCCGAGGAGGTGGCGGCCGCCGCGCCCGGCGCCGGCCCGTACGACGGCTCCATGGCCGACGCGATCGCCCGGCTCGCGGACGCGACCGACGGGCCCGACGCGCTGTGGCGCGACTTCGTCGTCGACCTCGGCGTGCGCACCCGCTCCGCGCAGCAGCGCGCCACGGTCACCGAGGCCTCGCGCGCGACGGCCGAGAGCCTCCAGCTCGCGCAGGCGTCCGTCGACCTCGACGAGGAGACGATCACGATGCTCGCCTACCAGCGGGCGTACGAGGGGGCGGCGCGCGTCCTCACCGTCATCGACGAGATGCTCGACGTGCTCATCAACCGCACGGGCATCGTGGGGAGGTAACCGGTGATCAGCCGCGTGACCCACCAGACCGTCCAGCGCTCCACGCTGGCGAACCTCCAGGTCAACCTCTCGCGGATCGCGGACCTGCAGGGCCGGCTGTCCGGCGGCAAGGTCATCACCAAGCCGTCCGACGACCCGGCCGGCACCGCGAGCGCCCTGCGCCTGCGCGGCGACCTGCGGGTGACCCAGCAGTACCAGCGCAACGCGGACGACGGCGTCGGCTGGCTGACGACCGTCGACGCGTCGCTGCAGGCCTCGGTGACGGCGCTGCGCCAGGTGCGCAACCTCGTCGTGCAGGGCGCGAGCACCGGCGCGTCCGGGCCCGTGCCGCGCGCGGCCATCGCGGCCGAGCTCGAGGGCCTGCGCGACGCGCTCCTCGAGCAGGCGAACTCGACGTACCTCGGCCGGCCGGTGTTCGCCGGCACGACGTCGGCGGGCCACGCCTACGAGGTCACCCCGGGCGACCCGCCGACGTACGAGTGGCTCGGCCACGAGGCCGGGAGCGTCCAGCGCCGCGTCGGCCCCGCCACGACCGTCCGCGCGGACTCCGACGGGCGCCTCGCGTTCGGCGACGGCGACGACTCGGTGTTCGCGCTCATCGACCGGATCGTCGCCGAGCTCCGCGCGGAGGACGGCGAGGTCGGGCACTTCCTCGCCGACATCGACGTCCGGATGGAGAAGATGCTCGCCGAGCTGGCCGACGTCGGCGCCCGGTACAAGCAGCTCACCGCCGCGCAGGTCGCGACGGAGGAGGCCATGGTCGGGCTCAAGGGCCAGATCGCGGCGATCGAGGACATCGACCTCGCCGAGGCCCTCGTCGAGCTGCAGTCGCAGGAGGTCGCGTACCAGGCGGCGCTGGGCGCCACGGCTCGCGTTCTCCAGCCGAGCCTGCTGGACTTCATCCGATGAGCGTGATGGTGGCGGTCGGACCGTCCGGCTCCACGGTCCGGCCCGTGCCCGAGACCCTGGAGTTCGTCGCCGCGCCCCCGGGGATGATGGCGCTGCGCCGGTTCCGGCTCGACGCCCTCGACGACGCCGGCGCCCTCTTCGCGCTGCGCTCCACCGAGGACGCCGGGGTCCGCCTGTTCGTCATCCCGCCGCAGGTGTACGTGCCCGAGTACGCGCCCGTCATCGACGCGGGCACGCGGGCCGCGCTCGGGCTCGCCGACGCCGACCCGGTGCTGCTCGTCGTCGTGCACCCGGGCGAGGACGGCGCGCCGCCGACGGCGAACCTGCTCGCCCCGGTGGCCGTGAACCCGGAGACGGGGGCCGCCCTGCAGGTCGTGCTCGACGAGGAGTGGCCGCTGCGCGCGCCCCTCGGCGTCGCGGCCTGACCGACGGCGGCGGGGCGCCCGAACCCTCACAGGCGCGCCCGCGCGGCCGATGGTCCGACGGAGGACCGTTTCCGGAAGGAGCCGCCGTGCAGCTGCCTGGCACCCCCCTCGCCCGCCGCGGCATCGCGGGGCCGCGCCCGTTCGTGCCGTCGGTCGCGGGCGGCGCCGAGCCCGGCCCGGAGGCGTCCGCGTGGACCCCGGCCGAGGCGACCGTGCACCGCTCGCCCGTGGTGCTGCTCGACGGCCGCACCCTCGGGTACAGCGTGCGGGTCGACGCGGCCCCCGGCGTGGACGAGGACGCGGTCTACCTCGACCTCGACCTGGCGAGCCTCGTCGCCGACCGGTACGCGTTCCTCCCGGCGACGCCCGCGATGCTCGACGGCTTCGTCCCGACGCCCGTGGTGCCGGGTCGCCTCGTGCTCGACCTGCCGGTCGGGTTCGCGGCGACGCCCTCCGCGCCGTCCCGGGCGACCGCGCTCCGCGCGCTCGGCGTCGCGCTCTCCCTCGTCGACTACCAGGCCGAGCCCGCCCAGCAGGCGCTCCTGCCCTACCTGTCGTTCGTCGTCGTCGACCCGACGCTCGGCGAGGCGCTGCCGTCGCTGGTGCACGCCGCCCACCAGGCGGGCGTGCGGGTGCTCGCCCGCGACGTCGCCTCGACCGAGCTCCTCGACGCGTGCCGCGCGGCCGGCGTCGACGGCCTCCGCGGCGGCTACGCGCTGCAGCTCGGCGCGGGCGTGGTCCCCACCGTGCCCACCCAGCGCCCCGGCCCGGGCGCCCCGGCCGGCCCCGCCCCGGCGGGCAGCGGCACGCGCGTGCTGCGCGCCGGCGAGGCGCAGTGCCTGACGATCCTCGACCTGCTCATGCGGCCCGAGCCGCCGGTCGCGGAGATCGCGCAGGTCATCGAGACCGACCCCGTGCTCACGCTCCGGGTGCTCCACCTCGTCAACTCGGGCGCCTACGCCCTCGCGCACCAGGTCGACACCGTGCGCCAGGCGGTCGTGCTGCTCGGGCCCGCGGAGGTCTCCACGCTCGTCACCGCGCTCGCGCTCGACGCGCGGCCCGACGCGATGGACCGGCTCTGGTTCATCCTCGCCCGCGCGATGACCTGCGAGGCGCTCGCGGACGACAGCACGGCGTACACGGTGGGCATGCTCTCCGCCCTCGCCGAGCAGCTCGCCGTCCCGGCCGAGGTGCTGCTGGAGAAGGTGGGCGTGTCCGCGGTGGTGGCGGACGCCGTCGTCGACCACGCCGGCCCGTTCGGTCCCGTGCTCGAGGCCGTGCGCCGGCACGAGGGCTGCGACGTCGAGGGCGTCCTCGCCGTCGGGTACGACCCGGTGACCGTCTCGGGCCTGTACCAGCAGTGCCTGCGCGACGCCCTGGCGATCGCCCGGACGGTGACGCGCACGCCCTGAGCGGCGCCGTCGGCGGCCGCCGGGCAGGATGCCGCCATGGACGCCCGCGACCTCGCCCACCTGCGCCGCTGCGTCGAGCTCGCCCGCGCCGCGCTCGCGGCCGGCGACGAGCCCTACGGGTCCGTGCTGGTCGGCCCCGACGGGCGCGCGCTCGCCGAGGACCACAACCGGGTGGCCGGCGGCGACCGCACGCGGCACCCCGAGCTCGCGCTCGCGCGGTGGGCGGCCGAGCAGCTGTCCCCCGCGGACCGCGCCGCCTCGACCGTCTACACCTCCGGCGAGCACTGCCCCATGTGCGCCGCCGCGCACGCGTGGGTGGGCCTGGGCCGGATCGTGTACGCCGCGTCGTCCGCCCAGGTCGCCGCATGGCTCGCCGACGCCGGCCTCCCGCCCGCGCCCGTGCGTCCCCTGCCGGTCCGGGAGGTCGCGCCGGGGGTCGAGGTCGAGGGCCCGGTCGAGGAGCTCGCGGGCGAGGTGCGCGACCTCGTGCTCGCGCACGCCGCGCGCGTGCGGCCGCGCCGGGAGGGCTAGGCGTCCCCGGCGTCGTCGGCGGCGTCCGCGTCCGCCGCGGCGGTGGCGCGCGCCAGCTCGTCCCGGACGACCGCCTCGAACACCTCGAGGGGCTGGGCGCCGGGGACGCCGACGCCGTTGATGATGAACGCGGGCGTCCCGGTCACGCCGAGCCGGGCGCCGAGCGCGCCGTCGGCCTCGACGGCGGCGAGGACCTCGGGCGAGGCGCGGTCGGCGTCGAACGCCGCCAGGTCGAGGCCGAGGTCCGCGGCGATCTCGCGGAGGTAGGCGTCGTCCATGACGGGCCTCGTCGCGTGGTCGGCGAACACCCGGTCGTGGAACTCCCAGAACCGGCCCTGCCGGCCCGCCGCGCGCGCGGCCGCGGCGATCGCGGGGGACTCCTCGGTGACGACGGCGAAGTCGTGCCACTCGATGCGCAGCGTGCCGGCCGCCACGAGCTCGGCGAGCCCCGGCGCCGTCTCGAGGGCGTGCCGCGCGCAGTAGCCGCAGCGGAAGTCGGCCCACATCGCCATGACGACCGGCGCGTCGACCGCGCCCATCGCCAGCGGGTCGTCGGGGTCGCGGCGGACGATGAGCGCGAACGCCTCGTCGATGGCCGCCTGGTCCGCGGCCGGGTCGGCGACCGGGGCGTCGGGCTCCGCGGTGTCGGCTGGCGTCGGGGCCGCGGCCGGCGGGGCGGAGGGCCCGGCGTCGGGCGCGGGACCGCCGTCGGGCAGGACGAGGGCGAGGGCCACGAGGAGCCCCACGAGCGCTGCGGCCGCCCCGAGGGCGGTCCACCGACGGCGTGTCATCTGTCCTCCCGCGGCGGACCCCGGTGGCCGCCCGCCCAGGACGCTACCCCGGCCGGGCGGCCCGGCGGGGCCCGGAGGGCCCAGGCGACCGTGACGACGACGGGGCGCGGATGTCGGTCGTGCTTGCTTGACTGACCGGGTGACGCCCGAGGACATCGCCCTGGCGCGCCTGGTCGCCCAACGGCTCGTGGGGCCGCCGCTCGCCTCGCCGCGCGCGGTCGTCGCGCACCTGACGGCGCTGCAGGCGCAGGACGAGCCGGGTGCCCTGCTGTCGGTCGCCCTGCGCTGCGGCGGGACGCGGGACGACGTGCGGGCCGCGTTCGACGCCGGGGACCTGGCCCGGACGTGGCCGATGCGCGGCACGCTGCACACGGTGGTCGCGGACGACCTGCCGTGGCTCGTCGACCTCATGACCGCGCGGCCCCGCGCCGCGGCCGCCCGGCGGCGGGTGCAGCTGGGGCTCTCGGAGGACGACGTCGAGCGGGCCACCGACCTCGCCGTCGCCGCGCTCGCCGGGCACCCGCGCACGCGCGCGGAGATCCTCGGGGTCTGGGCCGCCGAGGGGCTGCCGACGGAGGCCGGGCGCGGCTACCACCTGCTCGCGGAGCTCTCCCAGCGCGGGCTCGTCTGCCTGGGGCCCTACCGCGACGGCGAGCAGGCGTTCGCGCTCGTGGCGGAGCACGTGCGCGCCCCCCGTCGGCTCGAGGGCGACGAGGCGCTCGCCGAGCTCGCGCTCCGCTTCCTGCGCGGGCACGGCCCGGCGACCGTGGCGGACCTCGCGCGCTGGACGGGCCTGCCGCTCGGCGAGGTGCGGCGCGGCGTCGCGGCGGTGCGCGGCGAGCTGGCGGCCGTCGAGGTCGACGGCGTCGAGCACCTGCTCGACCCGGCGACGCTGGACCGGCTCCCGGACCTGCGCGACGCGGCGCGGGAGGTGCTCCTCCTGCCGGGATTCGACGAGCTCATCCTCGGGTACGCCGACCGGTCGGCGACGCTGGCGCCCGAGCACGCGGGCCTCGTGGTGCCCGGCGGCAACGGCGTCTTCCGGCCGATCGTCGTCGCCGGCGGCCGCGCGGTCGCCACGTGGCGCAGCGCGGGAACCGGCCGCAAGCGGCGGCTCGAGGTGGCGCCGTTCGCGCCACCGCTGCCCGACGGCGTCGAGGAGGCCGCCCGCGAGCGCTGGGCGGCGCTGCCCTGAGGCGGCCGGCGCCGGGCGGCCCGGACGGGCCCGGGCTCAGAGCCCGACGAGCACCTGCACCAGCAGGATCTTCACGATGATGCCGAGCGCGAACAGCGACGCGTAGCCCGCCTCCACCCGCTCGTCGGTGACGCGGGACGCGGCGTACGCGAGCACCGCCGGCTGGCCGATGAGCCCCGCCCACGCGCCCGAGGCCCGCGGCGCGCTCGTGCCCACGAGCCGCGCCCCCGCCAGGAACAGCGCGGCCCCCACGCCGACGACGGCGAGCCCCGCGAGCACGACCCGCGCGCCCGTGGCCGTGAACGCCTGGGCGGCGAACCCCTGCCCGGACGCGAGCCCCACCGCGGCGAGGAAGAACAGGAGCCCGAGCTGGCGCGTGGTGAGGTTGGCCGCGCGGGGCAGGCCCCAGACGAACGGGCCGGTCCGCTCGAGCCGGCCGAGCACCATGCCGACGATCAGCGGCCCGGCCGCCGAGCCGAGGGCGAAGCTCGCCCCGCCGCCGAGCGGGATGGTCACGAGCCCCAGGCCCAGCCCGAGCGCCATCCCGATGCCCACGGACAGCGCGTCGATCTCCGAGACCCGGCGCTCCGAGTCGCCGAGGAACGCCGAGACCGCCGCGAGCTCCTCGCGCGGCACGACCGCGAGCACGCGGTCGCCCAGCTCGAGCGTGAGGTCGTCGCGCGCGAGCAGGTCGAGGTCGCCGCGCCGCACGCGCGTGATGACGCCGCCGAACCGGCCCGGGATGTCGAGCTCGGCGATCGAGCGCCCGGCCACGCGCCGGTCGGAGACGACGAACCGCTGGTGGTCCACCGACCGGCGGTCGTGCGCGAGGTGGTCGGGCAGCTCCCGGCCGAGGTGGGCGACCGCCGCGGCGACCTCCGCCTCCGGCCCGACGACGACCACCCGGTCCCCGGGCCGCAGCCGCTCGTCGGGGCGCACCACGCGCGTCCGGTCGTCGCGCGCGAGGTAGGACATGCGCACCTCGTTCGCGGCGAAGCCGGGCACGTCGCCGATGAGGGTCTCGCGCTCCACCTGGGCGGTCACCGCGACGAGCCCGACGCCGGCCGCCGGCTCGGGGTCCCGGCGCCCGGGCCAGCGCCGCCCGACGACGGCGGCGACCCCGACGATCGCGACGGTGACGCCGACCGGGTAGGTGAGCGCGTACCCGACGGCCGGCTCGGACGAGCCGCTGGCGGCCGCGGCCGCGGCGAGGGCCGGCGTGGACGTCAGCGCGCCAGCGTACGTGCCCGCGGCGAGCGGCCCGCCCAGCCCGAGCACCGTCCCGAGGAGGCCGGCGACCGCGGCGGTGACGAGGAGCACGCCGATCGCGACGGACATGAGCGGGAGCTGGCGGCGCAGGTCCCGGAAGAAGGTGCTGCCCGCCGTCAGGCCCACGGTGTAGACGAAGAGCGCGAGCCCGAGCGTCTGCACGAGCGCGAGACCCTCGCCGAGCCGCGGGTCGAGCGCGCCGAGGGCCAGGCCGACGAACAGCGCGCCGGCCGCGCCGAACCGGATCGGGCCGAGCGGGACGGCCCCGAGCGCGGTGCCCAGCCCGACGACGACGAAGATCGTCAGCAGGGGCGACTCGGCCAGGACGTCGAGCACGGCGGCCACGTCAGCGCGCCTCCTCGGCCACGGCCCGGTCCACGAGGGGAACGCTAGCGACCCGCCCGCCGGGTCGCCCGCGCCGGGCGCCGCGCATCATGGGACGAATGCCGCGTTTTCCCTGGTCAGACCTCCGTCGGAGAACGGGACAAAGGTCCGCCGCGCCCGCCCTCGCGTGCGACCTAGCGTGTGATCGAGGAACCGCACTCGATGAGGAGGGGTCATGCGCACAGTCGTCGTCACCGGATCGGCCTCGGGCATCGGCAAGGCCCTCGAGGAGCTCCTCGAGTCGCGGGGGGACCGCGTCATCGGCGTCGACCTGCACGACGCCGACGTCACGGTGGACCTCACCACGGCCGAGGGCCGCACCACCCTGGTCGAGAAGGTCCGCGAGCTCTCCGGCGGGACCGTCGACGCCGTGGTCGCCAACGCCGGCCTGGCGACGCCGACGCCGGCGACGGTCGGGGTCAACTACTTCGGCGCCGTCGCCACGCTCGAGGGCCTGCGCCCGCTCCTGGCCGGCTCGTCCGCGCCCCGGGCCGCGCTCACGGCCTCGATGGCCAGCCTCATGCCCACGGACCAGGCGCTCGTCGACGCGATGCTCGCGGGCGACGAGGCCGCGGCGCTCGCGCGGGCCGAGCAGATCGCCGACACCGAGGACGCCCAGAAGATCTACGCGAGCACCAAGGTCGCGATCTGCCGCTGGCTGCGGCGCAACGCGCCCACCCCGGAGTGGGCCGGCGCGGGCATCCCGCTCAACGCGATCGCGCCGGGCGTCGTCGTCACCCCGATGACGGCGGACCTCATGGCCACCGACGAGCAGCGCGAGTCGCTGGCCGGCATGGTGCCCATGCCGCTCAACGGGTTCATGGAGGCGAGCGCCCCGGCCGAGCTGCTGGCGTGGCTCGTCAGCCCGGTGAACACGCACCTCTGCGGCCAGGTCGTGTTCATCGACGGCGGCAGCGACGTGGTGATCCGCGGCGACTCCACCTGGTGAGGCCGGCCGGGCCGCCGCCGGCCACGACCCGCTAGCCGCGAACCGCTAGCCGCGACCGAGCTCGGCGAGCACGAACGCGCCCCAGGCGGTCGGCTCGCCGGGCTCGTCGCCGTCGAAGGCGCGGAACATCGGCGGGGCCCACCGGTCGTCCCACCAGCACGCGACCCAGCCCGCGGCGCCCTCCCGCTCGAGCGCGTCGAGCAGGGGGCGGCCGTAGCCGGCGGCGTCCCCGGCGAGGTAGGCGGGGCCGTCGGCGCGGTTCTCGTCCTGGAAGCCCCACTCGGTGAGCAGCAACGGGAAGCGGTCCGTCACGCCCCCGAACCACGTCTCCCACCACGCCTGGGCGTGGGCCGGGTACACGTGCGTGGCGTAGACGACGTCGGGGTCGTCCACGCCGCCGTCGGCGAGCCAGGAGAGGTCGCGCGCGTACTCGACGCCGCCGACGACGACGGGCTGCGTCGCGCCCTGCGCTCGGACGAGGGCGGTGAGCTCGTCGGCGACGGCGCGCCAGTCGTCGGGCGCGATGCCCTGCGGCTCGTTGACGATCTCGAAGAGCACGTGCGGGGCGTCCGCGAAGTGTCCCGCGACCGTCGTCCAGAACTCGCGCGTCGTGGGGAGGTCGGCGGCGACCAGGTCGGGGTTCTCGGGCGCGGCGCCGGTCGCGACGTTCCCGATGACGTGCCAGTCGAGGATGACGTAGAGGCCCTCCTCCCCGGCCCAGCGGACGAGCGGCTCGAGGTAGCGCCACAGGTAGTCCGGGTCGTCGGCCCACCAGCCGGGGTGCACGGGGACGCGCAGGACGGTGGCGCCGGTCGCGGCGACGTCCCGCACGAGGTCGCGCGAGAAGCGGCCGCGCGAGTCCAGGACCGACGGGTCGGGGACCATGACGCCGCGGAGCGTGACGACCTCGCCGTCGGGCGTGCGCAGCTCGGGGCCGCGGACGTCGAGGGGCGGCAGGTCGATGTCGGCGGCGTCGAACGACGCCGTGCGCGCCACGGGGAGCCGCAGGTGCCCCTCGCCGAACGCGACGAGGGCGACGACCGCGAGCACGAGGACCGCGACCAGCGCCCCGGCGACGACGGCGACGCGCCGCGCGACCGTCCTCGACCTCGGCACC
>JAAZAC010000130.1 GCA_012514545.1 Actinomycetales bacterium
GGCACCGGATCCGGGTCGCCGGTGCACCCGGCGGCGAGAGCCAGCACGACCGTCGCGGCGCCCAGCGTCCGCATCGTCCCCCTGCGCACGGCGCAGAACCTACCGGGAACCGGACAATCCGGTCAGGCGATCCGGGCGGCCTGTGGACGATCGGCCGCCAGGCGAGACGCCCCCCGCCGTCGCACGTCCCCGCCACGAACCGCGCTGCACCGCGCGACCGCCCGACGCTGGCAGACTCGCAGCGTGCGAGACCTGGCGACCCTGCCGAAGGCGCACCTGCACCTGCACTTCACCGGGTCGATGCGCCGCGAGACGCTCCTCGAGCTCGCGGACGCGCACGGCATCCGCCTGCCGCACGCCCTCCTCGACGGCGACCCGCTCGAGGTCCCCGCCGACTCCCGGGGCTGGTTCCGGTTCCAGCGCCTCTACGACGCCGCTCGCGCGTGCGTGCGCTCCGAGGAGGCGATGCGCCGGATCGTCGCCGAGGCCGCCGAGGACGACGCCGCCGAGGGCTCGGGCCGCCTCGAGATCCAGGTGGACCCGACGTCGTACGCACCGTTCGTCGGCGGCATCACCCCCGCGCTCGAGATCGTCCTCGACGAGGCCCGCAGGGCGAGCGCGGCGACCGGTGTGGAGGTCGCCGTCGTCGTCGCCGCCTCGCGGCTGCGCCACCCCCTGGACGCGCGGACCCTCGCCCGGCTGGCGGCGCGCTACGCCGGCGACGGGCCCGGGGAGGTCGTCGGGTTCGGGCTCAGCAACGACGAACGGCGCGGCAACACCGACGAGTTCGCGCCCGCCTTCGCCATCGCGCGCCGCGCGGGCCTCGCGTCCGTCCCGCACGGCGGGGAGTTGCTGGGCGCCGACCACGTGGCGGAGATCCTCGCCCACCTCGCGCCCGACCGGCTCGGGCACGGCGTGCGCGCCGCGGAGGACCGCCGGGTGCTCGACCTCGTCGTGGCGCAGGGCGTGGCCCTCGAGCTGTGCCCGGCGTCGAACGTGTCGCTCGGCGTCTACGCCGAGCCGGACCACGTGCCCCTGCCGACCCTCCTCGAGGCGGGCGCGACCGTCGCGCTCGGCGCCGACGACCCGCTGCTCTTCCGGACGCGCCTCGTCGCCCAGTACGAGGTCGCCCGCCACGTGCACGGCCTGTCCGACGCCGAGCTGGCCGACCTCGCCCGCGCCTCCGTCCGCGCGTCGCGGGCGAGCGAGGCGACGCAGCGCCGGCTCCTCGCGGGGATCGACGCCTGGCTCGCCTCCCCCGAGTGACGGTGGCCGCCCGACCCCGGCCTCGACCTCGCACGTCGACGGCGACGAGGCCCGGGCTTGACCCTCCCGGCTCGTCTCTGTCATTGTGTCAATGACCTAATACATTGCCTGATTCGAGGTGCGCCGTGGCGTTCGCCGTCGTCATCGTCATGGGGGGCGGGGCCCTGCTCCTCCTCGCCGCGACCGTCGGGCTCGTGCTCCTCGTGACGCGCGGGTCCGTCCCCTCCCCGTCCGAGGCCGCCGCGGCGGCCCGGCGGCACGGGACGGTCGTCAACGTGACGGCCTGGGTGGTCGCCGTCGTGCTCGCCCCGCTCGCCCTCACGGTCGTCAGCGGCCTCGCGTTCCCCGACGACGCGCGCGCGTTCACCGCCGCGCTCGTGGGGGCCTACCCGGCCATCGTCGGGCTCGCCTACCTCGGCGTGCACGCCGTCGGCGAGCGCACCTGGCCGCGGCCCGCCGGCCCCGTGCGCCGGGCCGCCCTCGTCCACCGCCGGGTCGCGGACGTCGCGCCCGCCTGGGCGCGCCGCACCCTGCACGGCCTGGTCGCCGCGGCCCTGGCCGTGCTCGTCACCGGCGGCCTCACCGCGGCGCCCGACGGCCGCAGCATCGCCGTCGAGCGGTACGTCGGCGACATGTACGCCGCGCACACCGCCAGTCCGTACCCCGGCTGGGACTTCGCCGTGCCGCTGCTCGTCGCCGTCGCCCTCGTCGCGGTGGCGGCCGAGGGCGTCCTGCGGCTCGTCGCCCGGCGGCCCGCGATCGTCGACGCCGACCCGGCCTACGACGCCGCCTCCCGCCGGCTCTCGGCGCAGCGCGCGCTCCGCGGGGCGATCCTCGTGATCGGCTGCACCCTCGGCGCCGTGCTGTTCGTCGCCGGCGTCGCCCTGCAGGGCGTCGAGCTCCGTGCGCTGGGCGCCGGCTCGACCGTCCTCGGCCTCCTCGTCGGCCTCGCCTCGCTCGTCCTCGCGGTGGTGCCCGCCCAGCCCGCGCCGGTCACCGGTCCGGCCCTCGCGGGCCCGACGCCGGCCGACGCCGCGACCAGGAGCGCCTGACGTGATCCCCGCCATCGAGGTCGACCTCGCCTCGAGCGTCCCGCCCTACGAGCAGGTGCGCCTGCAGGTGGTCGCGCACGTCGCCGCGGGCCGGCTCCGCGCCGGCGACCGCCTGCCCACCATCCGCGCGCTCGCCGCCGACCTCGGCGTCGCGGCCGGCACGGTCGCCCGCGCGTACCGCGAGCTCGAGGCCGCGGGCGTCGTCGTCACGCGGCGGCGCAGCGGGACCGTCGTCGCGGAGGGCACCCCCGCCCCCGACCTGGCCGTCCAGGAGGCGGCCGAGCGGCTCGTCGCCGTCGGGCGCGCCGCCGGGCTCGACGACGAGGCCGTGCTCGCCGCGGTGCGCGGCGCGCTCCTGGGCTCCCGGCCGCGGTCGGGCGCCGGGGCGCCTAGAGGCTGACGCCGACCAGCACCGGCTCCGGCTCGAGCGTCACGCCGAACCGCTCCCGCACGCCGTCGCGCACGCGCCGCGCGAGGGCGAGCAGCTCCGCCGTCGTGCCGTCCCCCCGGTTCGTCAGGGCGAGCGTGTGCTTCGTCGAGATCCCGACCGGGCCGGGCAACCCGTACCCCCGGCCGAACCCCGCGCGCTCGATGAGCCACGCCGCGCTCGTCTTGACCAGGCCCGGGTCGATCGCGCCGAGCGAGGGGCCCGTCGTCGTCTCCGGCACGGGCGAGCGCACCGGGTAGCGGGGCGCGTCGTCGGGCAGGGTGTCCGCGAGCTCCACCGGCACCACGGGGTTCGTGAAGAACGAGCCGGCGCTCCACGTGTCGTGGTCGTCGGGGTCGAGCAGCATGCCCTTGCGCGCGCGCAGGCGGCGGACGGCGGCCCGCACCTCGACCAGCGGAGCCCGCGCCCCCACCGGCACGTCGAGCAGCCCCGCCAGCTCCGGGTACGCGATCGGCGCCGACAGCGTGCCCAGGCGCATCTGGAAGCCCACGTCGAGGACGACGAACCGCGGCGTCGGCGCCCAGCGGGACGGCCCGCCGTCGGGCTCGCGCAGCGAGCGCTTGAGCACCGAGGTCCGGTAGCCGAAGCCGAGCTCGGCCGCGGCGAGGGTGCGCACGCGGGCCTGCTCGCGGTCCCAGACGCGGACCGTCGAGACGACGCCCGCGACCTCCTGCCCGTAGGCGCCGACGTTCTGCACCGGCGTCGCGCCCGTGGAGCCCGGGATGCCCGTGAGCGCCTCGACGCCGACCCAGCCCTCGTCCACCGCGCGGTCGACGACGTCCTCCCACGGCGTGCCCGCCGCGACCCGGATGCTCGCGCCGCCGCACGTGCTCGCGTCCCCCTCGACGACGAGCTCCCGCCGGGTGTCGCGCACGACGACGCCGGGGAACCCCTCATCCGGGACGACGAGGTTCGAGCCCCCGCCGAGGACGAGGAGCGGCTCGCCGGCCTCGTCCGCGGCGCGCACGGCCGCGACCAGGTCCGCCTCCGTCGCCGTCTCCACGTAGCGGGCGGGGGGCCCGCCGAGGCGCAGGGTCGTCAGGTCGGCGAGCGGGGCGGGGGTCACGGTCGCCAGGCTAGTCGGCGGCGGGCTCGGCGCCCGGGGCGACCGCCGGGTCGAGGCCCGTGTCGACCGGCGCCGCGTCGCCCGGCGTCAGCGGCCGCGCGACGTGCGCGACGGCGAACCCGATGAGCGCGGGGATCGTGATCGCGAGGAGCGCCTGCCGGTAGCCCACGTGGTCGGCGAGCATGCCGAGCAGCGGCGGGCCCGCGAGGAACGCGGTGTAGCCGAGCGTCGAGACCACCGCGACCCGGCCCGGCGCGTGCCGCGGGTCGTCCGCCGCGGCGCTCATCCCCACCGGGAAGCCCAGCGCCGCGCCCGTGCCCCACGCCACGACCCCGACGAGCGCGAGCGGCAGCGACGGCGCCAGCCCGAACACGAGGAGCCCGACGAGCGCGAGCCCGGACGTCAGCCGCAGCGCGGCCACCCGGCCGAAGCGGTCGATGAGCCGCGTGCCCAGCAGGCGCATGCCCGTCATCGCCGTGACGAAGACCGCGAACCCGGCGGCCCCGACCGCGTCGCTCGTCTCGAAGCCGTCGACGACGGCGAGACTGAGCCAGTCGTTCGCCGACCCCTCGGCGAGGGCGGCCGCGAGCACGACGACGCCGACGAGCAGCGTCCGCGTCTCCGTCCAGGCCCGGAACGAGCGCGCCCGGCCGCCCTTCGTCGGCGCACCGTCGGCCCCCGGCTGCGCCGGGGCGGGCGCGTGGGTGCCCTCGGGGAGGAAGGACCGGGTCGCGACGAGGACGCCGGCCATCGTCAGGCTCAGCGTGACCGCGAGGTGCCCGATCACCGGCACGTGCAGCGCCGCGGCGCCGGCGCCGAGCGCCGCGCCCGCCATCGTCCCGAACGAGAACCCGGCGTGGTAGCGCGGCATCACCGCCCGGCCGAGCCGCTGCTCGACCGCCGCGCCCTCGAGGTTCATCGCGGCGTCCCACACGGCCGTCCCGACGCCGTACGCGAAGAGGCCGGGCGCCGTCAGCCACACGTTCCCGAACGCGACCGCCGTCGCCGCGAGGAGCAGCCCGACGACGGCCAGCCCGGCCGCGGCCTCGACCGTCCGGCGCGCGCCGAGGTGCTCGACGACCAGCCCGGACAGCGGCAGCGCGAGGACCGAGCCCACGGCGAGCGTGAGCAGCAGGAGCCCCATCCCGTTCGGCGCCAGGCCGAGCGCGTCCCGCACCGCGGGCATCCGGGAGGCCCAGCCGGAGAACGCGAAGCCGGACAGGAAGAACACGGCGAACACGGCCACGGAGGCGGCGCGCGGCGAGGCTGCGGTCTGTCTCATCGGGTACCTCCGGACGCCGGCGGGTTCTCCACGGCCGCGGGTGACCCACCGGCGTCGGGTCCCACGGTGCGCGCGAGCGCGATGGCGACGACGAAACCGCCGACGATGAGCACGAGCGCGTGCCGGATCCCCATGATCTCCCCCGCGGCGCCCAGGAGCGGCGGCGCCACGATGGACGCGACGGATCCGAACGCCGACAGGACGGCGACGCGTCCCGCCATCCGGGCGCGGTCGCCGGACACGGCGGCGACCCCGATCGGGAACACCAGCCCCACGCCGAGGCCCCAGCCGACCGCGCCGAGGACCGCCGTCGCGAGCGAGGGGCCCAGCGCGAACAGCAGCACGCCGACCAGCGAGGCCGCGCTCGACGCGACCAGCACGCGGACCCGCCCGTACACGTCGATGACGCGCGTCCCGGCGAGCCGCGCGAGCGTCATCGAGCCCGTGAACACGCCCAGGACGACGGCGGCCACCGCCTCCGTGGCCCGGAACCCGTCGACGACGGCGACCGTCAGCCAGTTGTTCGCCGAGCCCTCCGCGAGGACGCCGGTCATGACGATGACGCCGATGACGAGCGTGCGCGGCTCGCGCCAGGCCGCGAACGCGGTGCGCAGGCCGGGGCGGACGGCGGGGGCGCCGCCGGGGCCGTCGCCGCCGGGCACCGGCAGGACGGCGTGCGGGACGACGGCGAGCCGCCAGGCCAGGGTGACCGCGGACAGCGCGAGGAAGTGCGCGAACACCGTCACGCCCGCCCACGACGCGGCCGCGCCGAGCAGCGAGCCGGTCATGCTGCCGATCGAGAACGCCGCGTGGAACTGCGGCACCACGGACCGGCCCATGCCGCGCTCGACGATCACCGTCTCGAGGTTCATCGGCACGTTGGCCAGCGCGTACGACGACGACGAGATGAGCACGCCGACGGCGAGCACGGTGACGCTGCCGATGACGGGCCCGAGCCCGACGAGCACGTTCGCGAACGAGAACATGCCCGCCGCGACGAGGAGCGCCTTGCGGCTGCCCCAGCGGCTCGCGAGCGCGCCGGCCGCGAGCACCATGGCGAACGACCCGAGCGAGCCGACGAGCAGCACGGAGCCGAGCTCGGCCGAGGACAGGTCGAGCAGCGCGGTGATCGACGGCAGCCGGGACAGCCACGTCGCCACGGCGATGCCGGTGAGGAAGTACAGCGACAGGAGCATGCGCCGCGCGCGCAGGACCTCGGCGGTCGGGGTGGGCGCCGGGCGCCCCGTGGCCGCGGCCCCGTCCATGCGCCGGCCGGGCAGGAGCCGCTCCGGGCGCCGGACGCGGACGGCGCGGCCCGGGCGGGCGGCGGGCGGGGCGGAGGACGGCATGGCGGTGTGCTCGGTTCTGGTCGGTCGGCGGGCGAGGCGGGCGAGGCGGGCGAGACGGGTGGTGCGGGCGGTGCGGCTGGGTCGGGCGGGTCGGGGCACGGGCGAGCAGGGGCGATGGTTCGGGCGCGTCGGCGGGCTCCCCCGGCGTCGGCGGGCGGCGCGCGACACGGTCGCCTTTACCTGCGCTCGACCCGGGGATGGGATACTCTCGAATCGATTCGAGAGGACCGTGACCAGTGTGCCGATAGGCTGCGCCTGAGTCAATCGATCCGATCCCCGGGCAGGTGATATGTCGCAGGGTCGACCGACGCTCGCGGACGTCGCGAGCGCGGCGGGGGTCTCCGTCTCCACGGCCTCGCTCGCGTTCTCCGGCGCGGGGCCGATCGCGCCCGAGACGCGCGAGCGCGTGCACGAGGCCGCCCGCCGGCTCGGCTACGCCGGGCCCAACCCGCTCGGGCGCTCCCTGCGCAGCGGCCGCTCCGGGATCGTCGCCGTCGTCATCGGGGACCAGCTCCGGCGCAGCTTCCGCGACCCGGTCTCCGTGCAGGTGCTCGACGGCCTCGTCAGCACGCTCGGCCCGCTCGGCCTCGGCGTGCTCCTCGTCCCCGCGCACACCACCACCGACGGCGTCGCCGAGCTCGACCCGCTGCTCGAGGCCGCGCCCATGGACGCGGCCGTCCTCATCTGGGGCGCCCGCGAGGAGGACGGCGTGCTGGCGGCCCTCCAACGGCGCGGGGTGCCCGTCGTCGTCGGCGAGGGGCCCGAGCTGCCGGGGGTCGCCGTCGTCGGCGTCGAGGACCGGATCGGCACCGCCGAGCTGGCCCGCCACCTTCTCGAACTGGGCCACACGCGGTTCGGGCTCGTCACGCTGCCGCTCAGCCACCCGCGGCGCACGGAGGTCGCCACGCCCGAGCGCCTCGCGCGCCCGGAGTGGGCGCCGGCCCGGCACCGCCTGCAGGGCCTCGCGGACGCCGGCGTCGAGCCGGTCATGATCGTCGAGACCGCGGGCTCGCTCGTCGAGGAGGGCCGCGCCGCCGGGCGCCTGCTGCTCGACGTCCCCGAGCCGCCGACGGCGGTGCTCGCCCAGTCCGACCTGCTGGCCGCGGGCGTGCTGCTCGCCGCGCGCGAGCTGGGGCTGCGCGTGCCGGAGGACGTCTCGGTCGCCGGGTTCGACGGGCTCGACCTGCCGTGGATGGCGCCCGACGTGCTCACCACCGTCGCGCAGCCGCTCGGCGCGAAGGGCGAGGCGATCGGCCGCGCCGTCGAGCAGGTGCTCGCCGGCGAGCTGCCCGCGACCGTCCGGATGCCCGTGTCGCTGCGCGTCGGCACGACGACGGGCCCGCCGCGCTCCTGACGCCTCCCCCGACCGCACCTCCCACCGCCCCTCGGCCGCCCAGCGACCGCCCCTCCACCGCACCCTCCACCGCCCCTCCACCGCCCCTCCACCGCAGAGTGGAACGAATCGAGGTCCGGGCGGTCGGAGTGGAACGAGATGCCGGCAGATCGTTCCACTCTGCGCAAGGGCGGTGACGCGGCCGGTGACGCGGCCGGTGACGCGGGCGGTGACGCGGCGGTGACGCGCGGTGACGCGCGGCGAGACGGGCCTCAGAGCCGGACGACGACCTGCGCCTTCGCGAGAACCCTCGCGCCCTCGACGGTCACGGTGAGGTCCACGCGTGCGGTGCCCGCCTCGGCGTCGACGGCGCCGACGACGCCGGACACCTCCACGACCGCCGCGCCGGGGTCCGGGACGGGCACGGGCCGGGCGAACCGTACGCCGTAGTCGACGATCGCGCCCGGGTCGCCCACCCAGTCGGTGACGAGGTTGACGGCCTGGCCCATCGTGAACATGCCGTGCGCGACGACGCCGGGCAGCCCGACCTCGCGCGCGAACCTGTCGTTCCAGTGGATGGGGTTGCGGTCGCCGCTCGCGCCCGCGTAGTGCACGAGGTGCGCGCGCGTGACCTCGATCGCGCGGCTGCCGATCGGCGTGCCCACGGCGACGTCGGCGAGCGCCGGGCGGTCGCTCATGCGCCCTCCCCCCGGACGGCGAGGGTCGAGACGACCGTCGAGACCGGGTCGCCCGCGGCGTCGGCGATCTCGCAGCGGGTCGTCACGAGCGCGAGCCCGGCGCGCTCGGTGATCGCGTCGACGTGCAGCACCGTGACGAGCTCGTCGCCCGCGTGGATCGGCCGGTGGTGGGTGAACCGCTCGTCGGCGTGCACCACGCGCGAGAAGTCGATCCCGGCGGCCGGGTCCTCGACGAGCTGGGCCTCCGCGCGCTGCGCGACGACCACCGCGAAGGTCGGCGGGGCGACGACGTCGGGGTACCCGAGCGCGCGGGCCGCCTCGACGTCGTGGTGGGCGGGGTGCGTCGCGCCGACGGCGCGCGCGAAGTCGCGCAGGTGCTCCCGCCCGACGGCGTACGGAGCGGTCGGCGGGTACCGCCGGCCCGCGTACTCCGCGTTGACCCCCATGCCCGCCGGCGTCAGCGGGTCTCGCGGTGCGCCGTGTGCTTGCCGCAGCGCGGGCAGAACTTCTTCAGCTCGAGCCGGTCGGGGTCGTTCCGCCGGTTCTTCTTGGTGATGTAGTTCCGCTCCTTGCAGTCCACGCAGGCGAGCGTGATCTTCGGGCGGATGTCCTGGGTCTTGCTGGCCACTTCGGTGCCACCTCTCGCGCGCTGGGCGCAGTGCCGTGCCGGTTCGTCCGCGCGCGCCGGTCGGCGCGCCACCTGTTGGTAGCGGGGGCGGGATTCGAACCCGCGACACCACGATTATGAGCCGTGTGCTCTAACCACCTGAGCTACCCCGCCATCTCCCGGGTCCCCCGCCCGGCGACGGGTCACCGGGCCGGGGCACCAGGAGAGCCCCGAAAGGGAATCGAACCCTTGACCTTCTCCTTACCATGGAGACGCTCTGCCGACTGAGCTATCGGGGCGGCCGTGCCAGGGTACACGCGCCTCGAGGTCGCTGCGAAATCCCTCCCGCCCCCCACGCGGGCGTTCCGCCGCCATGATCGCCGCATCTGCCACGATGACGCCCGCGAGGAGGTGGCGATGGGCGTCGACGGTCTGCCGGCGGTGGACCGTGCCCTCGCCGCGCGGGTGGTCGCGCGCCACGTCCCGCACCTCGCGCACCTCCCGCTCGGCGACCCGTTCACGGGCTACCGCTCCACCGGGTTCCGGCTCGGCGAGGACCGCGCCGTCCGGTTCCCGACCGGCGCCCTCGGCGTCGCGCAGCTCGAGCGGATCGCGCGCAGCCTGCCTGACGTCGTGCCCCACCTTCCGGTGCCCGTGCCCGCGATCGAGGTGCTCGTGCCCGCGGGCGACGAGTTCCCCGTGCCCTGGGCCGTCACCGCCTGGGTCGACGGCGCCCCCCTCCTCGCGGACCCGCCGACGGCGGCGACGGCGCGCGACCTGGGCGCCGCCCTCCGCGCCCTGCACGCCGCCCCGGCCGCGGACGGGGTGCCGCCGAACCAGTGGGCGCGGCCGCTCGACGCCTGGACGCCCGCCGTCCTCGCGCGGCTGGACCAGGTCGCCGCGATGCTCGGCCGGGGCTTCCGGCACCGTCGCGCCCGCGCGCTGTGGGCCGCGGCCGTCGCCGCGCCCGGGCCCGCGTCGGCGGGCTGGGTGCACGGCGACCTCACCCCGATGAACCTCGTCCAGCGGGACGGACGCCTCGCTGGCCTGCTCGACTGGGGCGAGGTCGGCGTCGGCGACCCCGCCGTGGACATCGGCCACGCGTGGAGCCTCGTCGCCGCGGACGATCTCGCGCTCCTCCTCGACGCCTACGGCCCGCTCGACCGCGCCACCCGGACGCGCGCGCGGGGCGTCGCCGTCCTCAAGTGCGCGGCGTACGCGGCGAGCACCGACCCGGCCCTCGCCGCCCTCGGTCGCCGGGGGCTGGCCACGCTCGGGCTGCTCGGCCGGCGCCGTCCCCGGGCCCCGGCCCCGACGCGAGAGCGCCCCGCCCGGGAGGGGCGGGGCGCTCTCGTGGGTTCCGCGTGGCAGGTGAGGGATTCGAACCCCCGTAGCTCTCGCAACTGATTTACAGTCAGCTCCCTTTGGCCGCTTGGGTAACCTGCCGCGGGCCGGGCCGCTCGTGAGCGGCTCGTGCGGATGGAAGGATACCAACCCACGGGGACCGGTTTCGCACCCCGCGGGAGGCGGCCCGACGCCGTCGGGCACGGGCGGGCCGGCGGGCCCCCGGGCCGCGGGCGAAGGAGGAGAGATGGCCGGCGAGTCGTCGTTCGACGTCGTGAGCAAGGTCGACCGGCAGGAGGTCGACAACGCGCTCAACCAGGCCGCGAAGGAGATCGCGCAGCGGTACGACTTCAAGGGCGTCGGCGCCTCGATCGCCTGGAGCGGCGAGTCGCTCGTCGTCATGACGGCCAACTCCCCCGAGCGCGTCAAGGCGGTGCTCGACGTCTTCGAGACGAAGCTCGTCCGGCGCGGGGTCTCCCTGAAGTCGCTCGAGGTGGGCGAGCCCAAGCAGTCGGGCAAGGAGTACCGGCTCGAGGCCGCCATCAAGCAGGGCCTGTCGAGCGAGAACGCGAAGAAGATCGCCAAGCTCATCCGCGACGAGGGCCCCAAGGGCGTGAAGACGCAGATCACCGGCGACGAGCTGCGGGTCTCGGGCAAGTCCCGCGACGACCTGCAGGCGGTCATCCGGCTCCTCAAGGGCGCCGACCTCGACGTCGCGCTGCAGTTCGTCAACTACCGCTGATGGACCTGCGGGTGCGGCCGCGGCGGCCGGAGGACCTGCCCGCGCTCGGCGAGATCCTGCGCCGCGACCACCCGCGCACGCGGTACCCGTACCGGCTGCCCGAGGACCCCGCGGCCTGGGTGGCCGAGGCCGGCGACCTCGCGGCGTTCGTCGCGACCGACGCGGCGGGCACCGTGCTCGGGCACGTCGCCGTCGAGGCGGCGCCCGGCGTCGACCACGGCACGGGCCCCGCGCTGCAGGAGGCGTGGTCGCGCGCCACGGGGCGCCCGCCCGAGGCGTGCGGCGTCGTCTCCCGGCTCTTCGTGTCGGCGGACCACCGGCGCCGCGGCGTCGGCGCCCGCCTGCTCGAGCGCGCGGTCGGCTGGCTGGAGGGCCGCGGCCTGGCGCCGTGCCTCGACGTGCTCCCCCTGCCCGACGACGGCGCGCTGCGCTGGTACGAGCGGCTCGGCTGGGTGCGGGCCGCCGAGCTGCGCGCGCACTGGCACCGCGAGGGCTGGCCGCCGCTCGTCGCGCTCGTCCTGCCCGACGACGGGCGCCC
>JAAZAC010000131.1 GCA_012514545.1 Actinomycetales bacterium
CGGACGAGGGCGCCCGAGGCCCGGCCGGCCCGGCAGACCCGGCAGGCGAGGCCGGCACGGCAGGCCCGTCCGGCCGAGCGGGTCCGCCCCCCGCGCCCGCCGCGCGTGCGCGAGCGCACCCCGCTGCGCGTGCGGCGGCAGATGGTGCTGCTCGGCCTCACCGCCGCCGCCCTGGCCGTGTGCGCGGGCAAGCTCGTCTACGTCCAGGCGCTCGCCGGGCCGGAGCTCGCCGCGACCGCGCTCGCGTGGCGCACCGTCACCGAGGAGATCCCCGCGGAGCGCGGCGAGATCCTCGACCGCAACGGCGTCGTCATGGCGACGTCCGTCGAGCGGTGGAACATCGCCGTCGACCAGCGCCAGCTCGCGAGGTGGAAGAAGGACGGCGACAGCGTGGCCGACGCGGCGGAGCTCCTCGGGCCGATCCTCGGCGTCCCGCCGGCGGAGCTGGGGCCGCAGCTCATCGGGGACGCGGCGTTCCGCTACATCGCCAAGGGCGTCGCCCCGGAGGTCTACGAGCAGGTCATGGACCTGCGCATCCTCGGGGTGTTCGGCGAGCGGGTGTCCCAGCGGCTCTACCCGAACGGCACGACGGCGGGCAACGTCCTCGGCTTCGTCGGGACCGACGGCTACGGCCTGGCGGGCCTCGAGCAGGTCTGGGAGGACACGCTCGCCGGGACGCCCGGCTCGGACACGTACGAGCGCGGCGAGGACGGTCAGCGGATCCCGACCGGCCGGGAGGAGTACGTGCCCGCGGTGCCCGGCCGGGACGTGCAGCTGACGATCGACCGCGACTACCAGTACACGGTCCAGCAGATGCTCGACGCGCAGGTGCGCGCGACGGGCGCGGCCTGGGGCGCCGTCGAGGTCGTCGACGTGCGGACCGGCGAGGTCCTCGTGCTGGCGGACTCCGGCGCGATCGATCCGAACGACCCCGCGCACGCCGAGCCCAGCCGCGCGGTGTCCTACACCTACGAGCCCGGCTCGACCGCCAAGGCGATCACGATGGCGGCGATCCTCGAGACCGGCATCGCGACGCCCACGAGCCCGTTCACCGTGCCGTACCAGTACACGACGCCGAACGGGCAGACCTTCAAGGACTCCCACGAGCACCCGACGCTGCCGCTGACGCTCACGGGCATCCTCGCCGAGTCGTCGAACACGGGCACGGTCATGGTGGGCCAGCAGCTGCCGCGCCAGGTGCGCCACGACTACCTCGCGAAGTTCGGCTTCGGCTCGCGGACCGGCATCGGGCTGCCGGGGGAGACGGGCGGCCTGCTGCACGACGCCGAGGACTGGGACGGCCGCTCGGAGTTCGCGGTCCTCTTCGGCCAGGCGGTGGGCGCCACGACCGTGCAGAACACCCAGGTCTTCGCCACGCTCGCCAACCACGGCGTGCGCGTCCAGCCCCACGTCGTCGCCGCGGTCGAGGACGAGAACGGCGTCATGCAGCCGGTGGAGCTCGAGGAGCCGCGGCAGGTCGTCAGCGCCGAGACCGCCGACACCGTGCTGCGCATGCTCGAGAGCGCGGTGCTCGACGGCACCGGCGGCAAGGCGGCGGTGCCGGGCTACCGGATCGCCGGCAAGACGGGCACGGCGCAGGCGTTCGAGCCCGGCGGCGTCATCAAGGTCGTCGCCTCGTTCATCGGCGTCGCGCCCGCGGACGACCCGCGGCTCGCCGTCAACGTCGTCCTGTACGACCCCAAGTCCTCCGTGTACGGCGGGTCCGTCGCCGCGCCGCTGTTCCGGGACGTCACGGCGTTCGGCCTGCAGCACCTCGGCATCCCGCCGTCGGGGACGACCCCGGAGCTCTTCCCGACGACGCACTCGTGAGCCCGCGGCCCGACGCGCCCGCGTGCCCGCGACCGGCCCACCGACGGGCGGCGCGGGCGCCGGACGGTACATTCGAGGCCGTGACGTCCCCCCAGGGCCGCATGCGCCCGGCGAGCCGCCCCTCCCGTCACCTGTCCCACCTGGCCGAGGTCTTCGGCCTGGCCGGCGACCCGGGTGACGTGACGGTGACGGGCATCGCCGTCGGCTCCGCGGACGTCCAGCCGGGCGACCTCTTCGTGGCGCTGCCGGGCCTGCGCGCGCACGGCGCCGACTACGCCGCCGACGCCGTGGCGGCCGGGGCCGTCGCCGTGCTCACCGACCCGACGGGGCGCGCCCGGCTCGCCGAGCGGCCCGCCCTGGGCGTGCCGGTGCTCGAGGTCGCCGACCCGCGCACCCGCCTCGGGGACGTCTCGGCGTGGCTCTACGACCACCCGGCGCGCGCGCTCACCGTCGTCGGCGTCACCGGCACCAACGGCAAGACGACGACCTGCTACTTCGCCCAGGCCGCCCTCGAGCGCGTGCACCCGGTGACCGGCGTCGTCGGCACCGTGGAGCTGCGCGTCGGCGACGAGGCGATCGAGAGCCCCCGCACCACCGTCGAGGCGCCCGTGCTGCACGGCCTGTTCGCGCTCATGCGCGAGCGCGGCGCGACGGCCTGCGCGATGGAGGTCTCCTCGCACGCCCTCGCGCTCGAGCGGGTGGGCGGGGTGGTGTTCGACGTCGCGGCGTTCACCAACCTGCAGCGCGACCACCTCGACTTCCACGGCGACATGGAGGGCTACTACCGCGACAAGGCGCGGCTCTTCGCGCCGGGCCGCGTGCGGCACGCCGTCGTGTGCGTCGACGACGAGTGGGGCGTCCGCCTGGCCGCCGAGCTGCGCGCGCGGGGCGACGTGCCCGTCGACACCGTGGCGACCCGGCCCGACGCCGCCGGGCTCGCGGACGCGGACTGGCGCGTCGGCGACGCGACGATCGGGCTGGACGGCGTCGGCTCGACGTTCGTGCTCACCGGGCCGGACGGCCCCGTGGACGCGGCCAGCCCGCTGCCCGGCCTCGTCAACGTGTCGAACGCGGCCGTCGCGATCGTCGCCGCCCACCGCGCCGGCGTGCCGCTCGCGGAGGCCGTCGCCGGCGTCGGCGGTGCGCACGCGATCCCGGGCCGCATGGAGCGCGTCATCGAGCGCGGCCCCGGCCAGGCGCTGTGCCTCGTCGACTACGCGCACACGCCCGACGCGCTCACGCTCGCGCTCGAGGCCGTGCGGCCCATCACGCGCGGGCGGCTCGTCATCGTCTTCGGCTCCGACGGCGACCGCGACCGCGGCAAGCGGCCGATCATGGGCGAGATCGCGGCCCGGCTGGCCGACGTCCTCGTCGTCACGGACGAGAACCCGCGCTCGGAGGACCCGGCGAGCATCCGCGCGGCGATCCTCGAGGGCGTCCGCCGCGTCCGGCCCGACCTGCGCGACGTCGTCGAGGTCGCCCCGCGCGCCGAGGCCGTGCGCCTCGGCCACGAGATCGCCGTCGAGGGGGACACGGTCATCGTCACCGGCAAGGGGCACGAGCCGACGCAGGAGGTGGCCGGCGTCTTCACGCGCTACAACGACCGGGACGCGTTCCGCGCGGCGGCCGCCGACGCGTGGCGGGTCGTGGACCGGCCCGACGGCGTGCGTGTCGTCGACGCGGCGCACGCCGCGACCGTCGACTCCGCGCGGGCGGCGCTGCGCCGGCTCGTGCGCGAGGCGGCGGACCGCGGCGGCCGGGCGGTGGCGGTGCTCGGCCTGCCGGACGACCTCGGGCCGGTGCCGCCCGCCGAGCTCGACGCGCTGGGCCGGTCGGTCGTGCGCCTCGGCGTCGAGCGCCTCCTCGTCGTCGGCGAGGCCGCGCGGGCGGTCCACGTCGGAGCCGTCCAGGAGGGCTCGTTCGACGGCGAGTCCACCCTGGTGCCCGACGCGGAGGCCGCGCTGGCCTGGCTGGCCGAGCACGTCCGGCCGGGCGACGTCGTGCTTGTCAAGGGCGGCCGCGCCGCGGGGCTGCACGCGCTCGCCGCCGAGCTCGCCGGGGGGCCCGCCGCATGATCGCCGTCCTGCTCTCGGGCGCCTTCGCGCTGACGATCGCGCTGCTGGGCACGCCCCTGTTCATCCGGTTCCTCGTGCGCCGGCAGTACGGCCAGTTCATCCGCCAGGACGGCCCGACGGCGCACTACACCAAGCGCGGCACGCCGACGATGGGCGGCGTCGTCATCATCGCCGCGACCCTGCTCGGCTGGGCCGGGTCGAGCCTCGTCACGGGGAACGTGCCGAGCGCCTCGGCCCTGCTCCTGCTCTTCCTCATGACGGGCCTCGGCTTCGTCGGCTTCCTCGACGACTACATCAAGATCTCCCGCCAGCGCAGCCTCGGCCTGCGGGCCCGGTGGAAGGTCGTCGGGCAGGGCCTCGTGGGCGTGACGTTCGCGGTGCTCGCCCTGCAGTTCCCCAGCGCGCAGTTCCGCACGCCGGCCTCGACGCGCGTGTCCTTCATCCGGGACACCTCGTTCGACCTCGCCGCGTGGGGCGTGACGCTGGGCCTCGTCCTCTTCGTCCTGTGGGCGAACTTCCTCATCACCGCGTGGTCGAACGCGGTCAACCTCACCGACGGCCTCGACGGGCTCGCGACGGGCGTCTCGCTCATCGTCTTCGGCGCGTACGTCGTCGTCGGCGTGTGGCAGTTCAACCAGCGCTGCACGTCGCTCGCCTCGGCGGGGCCGACCTGCTACGAGGTGCGCGACCCGCTCGAGCTGGCGATGGTCGCCGCCGCGATCACGGGCGCCTGCTTCGGCTTCCTGTGGTGGAACGCGTCGCCCGCGAAGATCTTCATGGGCGACACCGGGGCGCTCGCGCTCGGCGGCGCGCTCGCGGGGCTGTCCATCCTCAGCCGGACGGAGATCCTCGCCGCGATCATCGGCGGCCTGTTCGTGCTCGTGGTGCTGTCCGACGTCATCCAGATCGGGTTCTTCAAGCTCACCGGCAGACGCGTGTTCAAGATGGCGCCGCTGCACCACCACTTCGAGCTGTCCGGCTGGGGCGAGGTGACGATCGTCATCCGCTTCTGGATCATCGCCGGCCTCTTCGTCGCGGGCGGCGTGGGCCTGTTCTACGCGGAGTGGGTGACGGGCTAGTGGGGGAGGTCCCCGAGGAGGTCACCGGCGAGCCCGCCGAGCGGCCCGCGCGCCCGACCGGCGCGGACCTGGCGGGGCGGCGCGTCGTCGTCGCCGGGCTGGGCGTCACGGGCCGGGCCGTCGTCGCGGCCCTGGCCGAGCGCGGGGCGCGCGTGCGCACCGTCGACGAGCGCGCGGCGGACGCCGACGCGCGGGGGCCGGAGGGCGTGGACCTCGCCGCGACGGACCTCGTGGTGACCTCGCCGGGCTGGGCGCCGCACCACCCGCTGCTCGCCGCGGCGACGGCCGCGGGCGTGCCCGTGTGGAGCGAGGTCGAGCTGGCGTGGCGGCTGCGCGCGGACCGGACGCCCGGGCCCGACGGCGCCCCGCGGGGCCCGGCGCCGTGGCTCGTCGTCACGGGCACGAACGGCAAGACGACGACCGTCGGCATGCTCGCCTCGATCCTCACGGCGGCCGGGCACCGCGCGCCCGCGGTCGGGAACGTCGGGACGCCCGTCCTCTCCGCGGCGACCGACCCGGCGGTGGACGTCCTCGCCGTCGAGCTGTCGAGCTTCCAGATGCACTTCACGGCGTCGATGACGGCGCACGCCGCGGCGATCCTCAACGTCGCGCCGGACCACCTCGACTGGCACGGGGGCATGGCCGCGTACGTGGCGGACAAGGCGCGCGTGTACCACCGCGCGGTCCTCGCCTGCGTCTACGACGCCGCGGACCCGCGCCTCGAGCGGCTGGTCGCCGAGGCCGACGTGGCCGAGGGGGCCCGCGCCGTCGGCTTCACGCGCGGCGCGCCCGCGCCCGGGCAGCTCGGCGTGGTCGACGGGATCCTCGTCGACCGGGCCTTCCACACCGGGCTCGACGACCCGCACCGGCGCCGGTCGGCGGCCGAGCTCGCCACGCTCGACGACCTCGCGCACCTGGCCGGCCCGACCGGCGTCGTCGCACCGCACGTCGTCGCGAACGCCCTGGCGGCGGCGGCGCTCGCGCGCGCCTGGGGCGTGCCGGCGTCGGCCGTCCGCGACGGCCTGCGGGCCTTCCCCGCGGGCGCGCACCGGTCCGTCGTCGTCCGGTCGCTCGACGGCGTGGCGTACGTCGACGACTCCAAGGCGACCAACGCGCACGCGGCGTCGGCCTCGCTCGCGGCCTACCCGGCGGGCACCGTCGTCTGGATCGCGGGCGGCCTGGCGAAGGGCGCGCGCTTCGAGGACCTCGTCGCCGCGCGCGCCGACCGGCTGCGGGCGGTCGTGCTCATCGGGGTCGACGCCGAGCCGTGGGCCGCGGCGCTGGCCCGACACGCGCCCGCAATCCCCGTGGTCCGCGTGGATCCCACCGACACTGGGACGGTGATGACCCGCGCCGTGGACGCCGCCCGTCGCCTCGCGCAGCCGGGCGACACGGTGCTGCTCGCGCCCGCCAGCGCGTCGATGGACCAGTTCGACTCCTACGCCGACCGGGGCGATCGGTTCGCCGAGGCCGTGCGGGCGCTCGGCGGGACGTCGGCGGAGGCGTGATGGCGGCCCCGGCCGAGGTGGTCGCGGCGCCGCGCCAGCGTGCGGCGTGGGGCCAGTGGAGCTCCGCGGTGACGAGCTACTACCTCGTCCTCGGCTCGGTCGCGCTGCTCGTGGCGCTCGGGCTGGTCATGGTGCTGTCCAGCTCGACCGTGGAGTCGCTGGAGAGCACGGACGGCGTCTCGCCGTACGCGATCTTCCTCAACCAGGCGCGCTTCGCGCTCATCGGCCTGCCGCTCGCGTGGCTCGCGAGCCGGCTCCCCGTGGCCTTCTACAAGCGGTTCGCGTGGCCGGTGCTGCTCGGGGCGCTGGCGCTGCAGGTCCTCGTGCTCCTCGTCGGCGTGGAGGTGCGCGGCAACCGGAACTGGCTGGCGATCCCGGGCGGCCAGGTGCAGCCCTCGGAGTTCGCCAAGCTCGCGCTCGCCGTGTGGCTCGGCGTCGTGCTCGCGCGCAAGCAGGCGCTGCTGGACCAGTGGCTGCACGTCGTCGTGCCCGGCGTGCTCGTGGCCGGGGCGGTCGTCGGGCTCGTCCTGCTCGGCCACGACCTCGGGACGGCGCTGATCCTGCTCGTCCTCGTCGCGGGGTCGCTGTTCGTCGCCGGCGTGCGGCTGCGGTTCTTCGCGGTCGCGGCGGTGGTCGTCGGCGCCGTCGTGTGGCAGCTCGCGCAGCGCGGCACGCGGCTCGAGCGGATCACGGCGTTCTTCAGCCCCGACTGCGACGTCCAGGGCGTCTGCTACCAGACGACGCGCGGCCTCTTCGGCCTCGCCACGGGCGGACTGACCGGCATCGGGCTGGGCGCGAGCCGGGAGAAGTGGTCGTACCTGCCGATGGCGCACAACGACTTCATCTTCGCGATCATCGGCGAGGAGCTCGGCCTGCTCGGCACCCTGCTCGTGCTGGGGCTGTTCGGGGTGCTCGCCATCGCGCTGACCCGCGTCGTGCGCCGGCACACCGACCCGTTCGTGCAGATCACGACGGCGGGCATCGGGGCCTGGGTGCTCGGCCAGGCCGTCGTCAACATCGCCGTCGTCGTGGGGCTGCTGCCCGTCATCGGCGTCCCGCTGCCGCTCGTGTCGGCGGGCGGCTCGGCGCTCGTCACGACGATGGTCGCGATGGGCGTCGTGCTCTCCTTCGCGCGCGCCGAGCCCGGGGCCGCCGAGGCGCTCGCCGCGCGCCCCGGCGTCGTGCGGCGCTCGCTCGCCGTGCTCGGCCCGGGGCGGCGGGCAGCCCGGGGGCGCCGTGGCTGAGCTGACCTCGGTGGTCCTGGCGGGCGGCGGCACGGCGGGCCACGTCAACCCGCTGCTCGCGGTCGCCGACGAGCTGCGCCGGCGCCACCCGGGGCTGACCGTCACCGTGCTCGGCACCGCGGAGGGGCTCGAGGCCGAGCTCGTCCCGGCGCGGGGCTACCCCCTCGTCGTCGTGCCGCGGGCCCCGCTCCCGCGGCGCCCCACGCCCGACTGGCTCCGCCTGCCCGCGCGCCTGCGGCGGGCGGTCGCGGTCGCGCGGCAGGCGGTGGCGGGCGCGCAGGCCGTGGTCGGATTCGGCGGGTACGTCGCGACCCCGGCCTACCTGGCGGCGCGCGGGCGGGTGCCCGTCGTCGTGCACGAGCAGAACGCGCGGCCCGGGCTGGCGAACCGGCTCGGCGCGCGGTGGGCCGACGCGGTGGCCGTGACGTTCCCCGGCACCCCGCTGCGGGGCCGCCGGGCCGGGGCGCCCGTCGTCACCGGGCTGCCGCTGCGCCCGCAGGTGGCCGCGCTCGTCGCCGCGCGGGCGGCGGACCCGGCGGCCGCGCGCGCGGCCGGAGCGGCGGCGCTGGGGCTCGACCCCGCCGCGACGACCCTGCTCGTCACGGGCGGCTCGCTCGGCGCGCTCAGCCTCAACCGCGCCGTCGCGGGCGTGGCGGGCGACCTCGCCGCGGCGGGCGTCCAGGTGCTGCACCTCGCGGGGACGGGCAAGGACGACGAGGTCCGGGCCGCGACGGCCGGCCTCCCCGGGTACCACGTGCTGCCCTACCTGGCCGACATGCAGCACGCGCTCGCCGTCGCCGACCTCGTGGTCTGCCGGGCAGGTGCGGGCACGGTGAGCGAGCTCGCCGCGCTCGGCCTGCCCGCGGTGTACGTCCCGCTGCCGGTCGGCAACGGGGAGCAGCGCCTCAACGCCGCGCCGGTCGTCGCGGCCGGCGGCGGGCTCCTCGTGGACGACGCGCGGCTGACCCCGGCGTGGCTGCGCGCGGAGGCGCTGCCGCTGCTCGCCGACGTCGCGCGCCGGGCGGCCATGGCGGAGGCGGCCCGGTCGGTGGGGGTCGTCGACGGCGCCGCGCGGGTCGCGGACCTCGTCGAGAAGGTGGCCCGGTGACCGGCCCGACGACCCCGTCCACCGAGCCGCCCACCGAGCCGCCCGCCGAGGCGCCCCGGGCCGAGGACCTGGGCCGCGTCCACCTCGTGGGCGTGGGCGGCGCCGGCATGTCGGCGGTCGCCCTGCTCCTGGCGGCGCGCGGGCTGCCGGTCTCGGGCTCGGACGCGCGCGACTCGGCGGTGCTCGGCGCGCTGCGCGCCGCGGGCGTCGCGGTCCATGTGGGGCACGACGCCGCGCACGTGGCCGGCGCCGACACCGTCGTGGTGTCGTCGGCCGTCCGCGAGTCGAACCCCGAGCTCGCCGCGGCGCGGGCCGCGGGGCTGCGCGTGCTGCACCGCTCGGTCGCCCTCGCGGCGCTCATGCGCGGCCGCCGCACGGTCGCCGTCGCGGGCGCGCACGGCAAGACGACGACGTCCGCGATGGTCGCGCGGGTGCTCGCCGAGGCCGGGCTCGACCCCTCGTACGCGATCGGCGCGCCCGTGGACGGCCCGATCGGCGCGCGGCACGGGGACGGCGACGTGTTCGTCGCGGAGGCCGACGAGTCCGACGGCTCGTTCCTCGCCTACGCGCCCGAGATCGCCGTCGTGACGAACGTCGAGCCCGACCACCTCGACCACTACGGCGACCCGGCGGCGATCGAGGAGGCGTTCGCGGCCTTCGTCGGGCGCGTCGTGCCCGGCGGGCACCTCGTCGCGTGCGCGGACGACGCCGGCGCGCGGCGGGTGGCGGAGCGCGCGGCCGCGGCGGGCCTCGCCGTCGTGACGTACGGGACGTCGCCCGACGCCGTCGTGCGCCTGGGCTCGTGGGTGCCCGAGGGCGACGGCGGCGCGGTCGAGGTGCGCGACACGCGCGACGGCGCGGCCGTCACGCTCCGGCTGCCCGTGCCCGGGGCGCACAACGGGCTCGACGCGGCGGCCGCGCTCGCCGTGGCCGGGCTGCTCGGCGTCGGGCCGGCGGAGGCCGCCGCGGCGCTGGCGGGCTTCCGCGGCACCGGACGCCGGTTCGAGGACCGCGGCACCCGGCACGGGGTGCGGGTCGTGGACGACTACGCGCACCACCCGACGGAGGTGGCCGCGCTGCTCGCCGCCGCCCGGGCGGTCGCGGGCGCGGGGCGGGTCCTCGTGCTGTTCCAGCCCCACCTGTACTCGCGCACCCGGGCGTTCGCGGCCGAGTTCGCCGCGGCGCTCGCCGCGGCCGACCTCGCCGTGGTCACCGACGTCTACGCGGCGCGGGAGGACCCGGACCCGGCGGTGACGGGCGCGCTCATCGCCGACCGCCTCCCGCCGGGGGTCGGGCGCTTCGTGCCGGACCGCCGCGAGGCCGCTGCCCTGGTCGGCCGGGCCGCGCGCGCGGGCGACCTCGTGCTCACCGTGGGGGCCGGCGACGTCACCGAGCTGGCGCCGCTCGTGCTCGACGCGGTGCCGGCGCCGGAGGAGACGTGAGGCCGCCCGCACGGCCGCGCCGGGTCGCGCCCGTCCGGCCGGGGGCCGGGGCGGTCCCCGCGCCGCGAGGCGCCGACCGCGCC